>JANPLJ010000657.1:0-7817 GCA_031426475.1 Pirellulaceae bacterium
CGTGCCAGCGAGCGGAGTCGTTTACAAAATAGTCACAGGAAAAGGAGTCGTTGGAACGTAGCTAATAAAAGCCGGAGCCAATGCGACCGATCGTTCTTTGACAACTGGCGTGTTACGATAGCCAAAGAATCCTCGTCGTTGAATCACTTCAGCAACTTCGGGCGGCACGTGTTCCGTCCAGCGGGAATCCCCCGCTTGGATCATCTGCAAGACCTCGCGTGAGAACGTGGTCAAGTTGTTCGGGTTGTAGTTATCGAGTTGTTCAATGCAGCCTCGGTCCACTAAGTGGTGATAGAGCTTGGTCAATTTAGGCGTCAATTGAAGATTCTCTACCGTTGTCAATTCGCCCGTGTCGCGATTCAAGAGCGGGTAGATCAAAAGCTTGAGGTCATTCTTGAACAATCGCCCAAACGACTCAAGAATCCCGCCATCGAGTTCCGTGTAGTATTTTTCGTCAAACAACTCGCACAGACTCGCGGCCCCCATCGTGATCCCGATCTTCTTCTTTGTGTATCGCGCCAAGTAGGCTGCCAGGCGGTAGTATTCGAAGTAGTCGGAGATCAATACGGTCATGCCGGAGGCGGCCAAACAATCGACACGAGCAAGGAAGTCCTGCAAATTGATTTCGCCGTTAGCCTTCAAGTTTTTCATCGTGATTTCGGCGAGTGTCACGACTTCTTCTGGCGCAACGTCCGGCTCTTGGCAAAATTTTTCGTGGGCTGAGCGAAGCATGTCGATATTGACATTGGTTAAGGGACGATAGCTTCCTCGTTCGACTAGGATCGGCTTCTTGTAGAGCACTTCAGACGGTTGCAAAACTTCGCCCTTGGCCGAGAACATGGCTGCATTGCTAAGTCCCAGTTGAACTAGCCGCAGGCTCATGACACGATTGTCGACATGTCGGAAGGCAATTCCGGAAAATTCGATCATATCGATTTCGATGCGTCGTGTGCTCAGGTTATCCAAGAGCGACTCGATCAGTTGATCGGGCTCGTGGTTCAGAAAGAATGCTCCGTAGAGCAAATTCACTCCGATAATGCCGAGCGCTTCTTGTTGGAGCGCATTCTCGGTATCCAGCATACGAACGTGGATGATGATTTGACTGTCCTGATCGCGAGGATGCGACTGAAAGCGAACGCCCATCCAGCCGTGGCAATCATTCGTTCCCTTGAAATTTCTGGCTGAAACAGTGTCAGCGAACACGAAGAACGCAGTCGAATCGCCACGGCTTTCACGCAGTCGTTCGAGGTTCAAAGAATGTTCATGATCGAGCATGTCTTCAAGACGTTGTCGGCAAACGTAGCGCTCGCAAGTGCCGTAGATGGCATCGCTAACCGACATGTCGTAGGCGGACATGCTTTTCGCGATCGTTCCCGCAGCTCCTCCGACACGGAAAAACCAACGGACAACTTCTTGTCCAGCGCCAATCTCGGCAAACGAACCGTATCGACGCTGGTCAAGGTTAACAGCCAGCGCCTTTTGTTCGGTGCTAGGGCGTTCGATTGTAGAACGTGCAGTGGACATGGTGAAAATACCTTTATTCGACAGTTGGACACAATTCAGGCTTGGAAACATGGGATACCGTGATGCCAAAGGCGTGTCAAAGTGTGCCGATTCGGCAAAGTTCTCGGATTACGCAACGTTAAAATCGAGCAATACGGTACAACCCATACTTCCTGCTTTAATGGGTAGCCGGATTCCGTATATTGAACCCCGTACGCTATGATTTTGCGAACTGTGTCAGTAACGCGTCTCATGATCAAAGGCATTGGCGATGATTATCGGTGTACCGAAAGAAATCAAGGACGACGAATATCGGGTTGCGATGCTGCCGGTCGGCGTTGAAGAACTTACGCAACATGGACATCGAGTCGTCATGCAGGCTGGAGCTGGCATCGGATCGGGGCTCGCCGACCATGCCTACCTTCAGGCAGGCGTTGAAATGGTGGCGTCTGCATCAGATGTCTATGCCGCCGCGGATTTGATAGTCAAAGTGAAAGAGCCACTGCCGACCGAATGGAATTTGATTCGTCCCGGACAGTGTCTCTTTACGTATTTTCACTTTGCGGCCTCTCGTGAACTGACAGAAGCCATGCTGCGAAGCGGCGCAACATGCTTGGCGTACGAAACCCTTCGCGATCCCCAAGGACGACTTCCTCTTTTGACTCCGATGAGCGAGGTCGCAGGACGTATGAGTGTTCAAGAAGGTGCAAAGTATCTTGAACGCCCTCAAATGGGACGTGGTATTTTGCTTGGAGGAGTACCAGGTGTGGCTCCAGCCCACATCACCATCCTGGGTGGCGGTATCGTCGGAGCGAACGCGGCCCGTATCGCTGCGGGATTCCAAGCGAGCGTTGCCATTCTCGAAGTCAACATGGATCGACTTCGATACTTGGACGATGTGATGCCGCCGAATGTTACTACACTCTTCAGCGATCGACACAACATCCGCGATCAACTTCGATTGGCTGATTTAGTGATCGGATCTGTTTTGATCCCCGGGGCAAAAGCACCTCACCTAGTCCGAAAAGAGGATTTGCTCTTAATGAAGCCGGGCAGTGTCATCATCGATGTGGCGATCGATCAAGGTGGTTGCATTGAAACCAGTCGACCGACAACGCATCGCCAACCAACTTATATGGTCGACGATGTTGTCCATTATTGCGTAACGAATATGCCGGGAGCCGTCGGTCGCACGAGCACTTTTGCGCTTTGCAATGTTACTCTACCTTGGGTCTTACAGTTGGCAACAATTGGTATTGATAATGCAATTGCCAGTTCCCCGGCGCTCACGGCAGCTCTCAATATCCGAGATAATCGGATTACGAACCAGGCCGTCGCCAAGACATTTGATATGCAGTAGACGGACGCGGCTCGTTTTTACCAAGGCCACGTGATGGCTAGTACAATGGACCGTGAAACGATGACAGATCGTAAGACGATTTACAAAACGAGTGAATTAGGTTGGAATAGCCGCTCCTCAATTTGAAAGCGACCCGTATGAGCCGGACATGCCCTTTGAAGCTTAGCACAGTTCTATCAGTTGTTATCGCGATGGTCTTTGGATGCTGGACCAGCGGAGTTAAAAAAGCTAGCGCGGAATCGCCAGCGTATCTGCCGACAGATTCACGGCTTTGGAGCCAGAGTCGCAATACGATCATCCTCACCGATTTTGCGAACGCTCTACCTGCTACCGCTCTGACGACGGGGCACCGTGAGAAAGGCAAGTGGAAAGTCTTGCCTTTTAGCACCGCCGAGCTGAAGGGCAATGCGATTTCGGCATACGCCTTTACCGGTGCTTCCACCGTGACGCTTCCATTGAATACCAAGGGATGGCACGCCGTGTATATCGGTGCGTGCACCGTTTCCACTGGATTCAAGGAAGCCAAGAACGGGTTCCAAGCAAAGCTGAGCAACGAAACGGTTTTCAAGCGTATGGCCAACAACTTGGCACTGCAGCCTAATCGTGTGGATGTCATCGAGGAAGAGTTTCTGACGGTCTCGTCATTGGATGGTCAGTCGATCGATTTTGCTCCTCTACCGAATCTGCCCGCAACGATCTGCTATGTCAAACTCATTCCGTTGACCGATCAAGAAGTCGCAACGTGGACCTCCGATCGCGTCGCTGCCGCAAAACGCACTACACGCACTTCCATTGCGACCTTTGATGGCCACAGTTGGATTTGGCCCTACGAACCAAAAACAGCCGACGATTTGTTAGGCAATTTCCGCGGTTTTGAAAACTCGGATATTGGCAAATGGTGGTTCCAAGTGCTTGGTGCCGATCTTGTTATTTATCCGTCGAAAGTGGGGAATATGCCTGGTGAAAGCACGGTCGATTTCCCTACTGCTGCACACGCTTCATTCACTCATAGTCTCAAGGCGCTTTGGGCCAACGGAATCAACCCACTGAAAGTCGCTCGAGATGCAGCTCGGCGACAGGGCGTCGAGTTCCATGTGATGTTGCGTCCAGCGGGTTGGAAAGCGTCGATCCCTTACGAAGAAACTTTTAATAGCAAATTTTTTGACTCGCATCCGGAATGGCGATGTGTCGACCGCGATGGTACACCGACAATGTACATGAGCTACGCTTGTCCCCAGGTGCGACAGCATCTGCTGGAGATATTCCGTGAGACATTGGAACTCGAGCCTGACGGCGTCGGTTTTCTATTCAATCGCGGCATGCCGATGATCCTTTGGGAAGAAGCATTCTGCGAGAGGTTCCAACAGATTTATGGCGAGGATGCACGAAAAGTCCCTGAGGATGATCAACGTATTCTTGCGATGCGAGCTACGATCATGACGGAGTTCATGCAAGAAATTCGTGGACTGCTCGATGAAACCGCCGCGAAACAAGGCCGTGCGCAGCGCTATAAAATTTCTCTTGGTACGTTTAGTAAGGAAGTGGACAATCAAAAATTCGGCTTCAATCTTCCGCTCTGGATTGAGAAAGGCCTAGTCGATGAGCTGGGTGTTGCTTGGTTCGCCCATCACACTTCGTTTGCGCAGCCCGACATGGCCTACTACAAAAAATTGACCGCGGGCAGCAATGTCGGCGTATATCCCTTTGTGATTTCATGGAAGCCAGGCAAACCGCAGGAGCTATGTAAAAAAGTCACCGCATTTTACAAGGGTGGCGCGGCGGGCATTGCGATCTGGGATCCAAGCGTTGAAGTTGGTTGGACCGAGACGCTACACGGAAACGTGTTTGATGTGCTGAGCCGACTTGGGCAGCGAGATTTGATTGCCAAGTGGGCGGAGGATGGAGTTCCTTTGCCATTATCCATTCCATTGACCCGATTGGATGACAATTACTACAGCCGATGGTTTCCCACGACTGGGTTTTGAGCCTTCTGTTTTCTCCTTGAGAGTCGTTTCTTGACACACGTGCCTCCCATGAAATGGTTTCATCTCCTGTTGCTCAGCTTCTTCATGAACGCAGGCACGATTGTCTTCGGGGAATCGCGGCCGAACATCATTTTGATCGTCGCAGATGACCTTGGATTCTCGGATTTGGGCTGTTACGGCGGCGAGATACAAACGCCAAACCTTGATCGACTAGCGGCAGAGGGGATGCGTCTTACTCAGTTCTACAATTGCTCTGTCTGTAATATCACTCGAGCAGCGATGCTAACCGGTTTGCATCCGCGTTTTGGCAAAGCTGGTTTATTACGTCCCAACATAGCGACCATTCCCGAGCTTCTTCGGCAAGCTGGCTACGCCACCACGATGAGCGGCAAGTGGCATCTCGGCGGTGAGCCAACTCGCCCCATCGACCGAGGTTTTGACGAATACTATGGTGTGATGATCGGCGCTGTGAACCATTTTGATCCGACGCTTCCGGATCCTCCAGGTATGAAACACGCTGGTCCTGCCAAACCCTTTGTTCACAATGCAGTTCCGATCACCAGTGTACCAAAGGGGTATTACACGACGGATGCATTCGCGGATCATGCAGTGCAGCAGATTCACGACCTATCCAAGAGAGCTCAGCCCTATTTTTTGCATCTTGCGTTTACTGCACCGCACTACCCTTTGATGGCGTTTCCTGAAGACATTGCTAAATATCACGGGCGTTACGACGATGGCTACACTGCGCTACGGCAAGAACGATATCGGCGACTCGTCGAGCTGCAATTGATCTCGATGAAATGGGATTTACCCAACCCGGATCCGAAGCTCGGTGATTGGCGATACGACTTATCACCCAAAGAATGGAACTCGGTAGCGGACCCTGGATGGGAATCGGCGAAGATGGAGGTTTACGCTGCAATGGTAGATCGCATGGATCAAGCGATTGGACGAGTGCTGGCGGCAGTGAAAGAGACTGGCGCCGAGGAACGTACTCTCGTCGTCTTTATGTCCGACAACGGTGCTTGCGGAAGCGATTCATCGGCCGCCGCGTACAAGAACTACCAAGCAGGCGTTCCGACTGGCAGTCAACACAACTACATTCTCGGCGGCTCAGGATGGGCGTACGCCGAATCGTCGCCATTCCGTCGCTTTAAAACGTGGACCTACGAGGGAGGCATAAGCACACCCATGATCGTACGCTGGCCAGGGAAAATCCATCAAAACAGCGTCACTCATGCCGTTGCCCATGTCGTTGACTTGATGCCGACATTTTTGAATGCAGCTTCGGTTACCGTCCCGGAGCAGTTCAATAGTCAAACCCTATTGCCTTTGGAAGGCGTGAATCTGATGCCGTTGCTGATGGGCAAGGAGTCGGAAAATGAACGAGAAGTGGGCTGGTATTTGTATGGGTCGCGCGCATATCGCTCGGGTAAGTGGAAACTTGTCTGGGGAGTATCGGCGAAGCGCTGGGAACTATACGACATGGAAGCCGATCGAACGGAGACACGCGACCTGGCCGATCAAAATCCAATTCTCGTCGGTGATCTCGCTTCCAAATGGCAAACGTGGGCCGAGCGAAGTGAAGTGCCGTAGCTACCGCTTTGCCGGTGCGATTACACTTAGTTCAGTATGTTTGAGTTGTCATCACAATTTCCTATTCACTAAGGTTCATGAACACCGGTTTGTTGACTTCTGGGAGTTTGCTTGCTAATTCCAATACTGGATTAACTACGAACGACGTCTTCTATTTCGGCAACGCGATCGGTGACATGAACAATGAAAATGTCGGATCGCCAGTCACGGTTCGAACGAACGCGACCGATACTTCTGTCGTGCGACAAAATCAATCGATCGCTGCAAACTCGGTCGGTGTCACATCGATTCATGACCTCAACAAAGACGGACGCGTCAATGCAACAGATACCTCCATCGTTCGCCAGAATCAACTGGCCAGCATCATTCGCTTGTTTGATGCTCCGTCAAGTTTCTTAGCCGCCAATACGGAGTTCGCTGTCGATTCGATCATGACCGATTCGAGCTGGCTCGAAAGTCTGAATCCATTCTCGAACAAGCGCCGCTACTACCGAACAGGCTCGGAGGCTTGCGGGGTAGGTAGAACGTCGAAAACGAATCAAACGATGAATGAATGAACTAGCGCCACAACTCGGAATTGCTAGGCCACCATGGCGAGTTCTTGCGTAGGTTGACTTTTTCCTACCCAGCTTTCCTTTGCCATCGCAATCCTTGTTCGGCGTGAGTCCTCAGCATCGTTGTGACGAATGAGACCCCAGCGGCCTAGGAGGCCGTCTCGCTTTCGAGACTACCGTAGGCCGGAACAAGCAGCTAATTGAGTTCGTCAATTTGAGAAAGATAGTCTGCGCCGTTCCGGCAATCCGAAACCTCGGTTCTGCCGGAACGGCGTCGCCAACGTTTTATTCAAGACCCAAGTTTGCTAGCGACTTGTTCCGGCCTACTAGAATGTGAGACGGCCTCCTTGTGCCGCTTGGTGAAAAAGGTGGATACGCTAGGGGAGCGAAAGCAACCTGACGGATGGATTGGTTGCGATATTGAAATTAACATGCAATTCTCATATAGATGATAAACTCTCGCTGTCGTGATGAATCAATTCCGAGTTGTGGCACGAGGGGACTATCAAGCCTGCGAGCAAGAAAAAGGAGACATTGTGAAATTCGATGAAACCAATAAGAAATTGTCTTCAAAAATCCGTGAAGCACTACTCAAAACATTGAAAGACCGGTTCGAGAAAAACATGAACCGCCACCAGGAACTTGAATGGGAGAAAGTGAAAGCGAGGCTGGAAACAAATCCCGAAAAACTTTGGTCACTCAATGAAATGGAAGTAACAGGCGGTGAACCAGATGTGGTTGGTTATGACAAGAAGACAGGGGAATACGTTTTCTTTGATTGCTCGGCGGAAACTCCCAAGGGTCGTACAAGTATTT
>JANPLJ010000658.1:0-3419 GCA_031426475.1 Pirellulaceae bacterium
GACGTTGAAGATTCGTTCGTACTAAAAGGCTCGCGACGTTCCGCTACGAGAAAAAAAATGACTGACGCGGAAAACCGTGCCAGCCATCGTTTTGAATTGCAAGTCGACGCTATTCGATCTCCTTTAAGCACTCTCTTTGCGTTTGGGAGCCGCTTTGCGATGTCGCAGCGTACCGTCCGCGGCATCCGCGTCGATCGTGTAGACGGTTCCCTCTTCTTGGTCGGGGAGCTCAAACATGATGTCGAGCATCGCTTCTTCGACGATTCCTCGGAGGCCACGCGCGCCAACGGACTTGAGCGTTGCCTTGTGGGCGATCGCTTTCATGGCGGTTTCCGTGAAATGCAGTTCGCAATTCTCCATACCGAAAAGCGCTTGATACTGCTTGAGCAGTGCATTGCGAGGCTCGCTCAGCACTTTAATCAAGCCTGCTTCATCGAGCGGCGCCAGCGACGTCACCACTGGCAAGCGACCGATCAACTCGGGGATCAGACCAAATTCAAGGATGTCATCCGAAGTGACTTGTGCCAAAACGGATGCTGTATCTGCTTCTTCTTTTCGGCTGCCGATCTGTCCGAAGCCTAGGGTCTTCTTGCCAAGACGTTTGCGGATGATTTCCTCAACGCCAACAAACGTTCCACCGCAGATGAACAGGATGTTTGTCGTGTCCATTTGAATGAACTGCTGCTCGGGATGCTTGCGCCCACCTTGCGGTGGCACATTGGCAACTGTTCCTTCAAGCATCTTGAGCAACGCTTGTTGAACACCTTCACCGGAAACGTCGCGAGTGATCGATACGTTCTGGCTGGTCTTGCCGATCTTGTCGATCTCGTCGATGTAGAGGATACCGCGCTGCGCTGACTCCAGATCGAAATCAGCCGCATGCAGCAACTTTAGCAAGAGGTTTTCAACGTCTTCACCAACGTAGCCCGCCTCGGTAAGCGTGGTAGCATCGCCGATGGCAAATGGGACGTTAAGCATCTTGGCGAGCGTTCTCGCCAAAAGGGTTTTTCCACTGCCTGTCGGGCCGCACAACAGGATGTTTGACTTCTCGATTTCAACATCGGAACCTTGCCAATCCGAAGTCAATCGTTTGTAGTGATTGTGAACGGCAACCGCGAGTGTGCGCTTCGTCGAACTTTGGCCAATGACGTATTGGTCCAAATGACCGACGATATCACGCGGTGACGGGATGTCATTGAAAAGCTTCTTGGCTGGTCCGCGGCGCTTGGTTTCTTGATCGAGAATCGATTGGCAAAGCTCGATACATTCACCACAAATGTAGACGTCACCGGGTCCTTCGACCAAAGGGCCCACGTCGCGGTAGCTTTTACGACAGAACGAACAAAATGCGTTCTTTTTGGTAGTGCTAGCACCACCACGACGACCTGAAACAACATCCTTACCCTGCGGCATAACGACTCCTAATACTACTCTAATCAAAACCGACCGTCGCGCCCTTGCGATACGCATCGCTGTGTCGACAGTGGTTAATGATGGATGAGAACACGGTGAACGGATGCTCGATGGGTCAACAGCACATTCCTCCCCATCCAATGGGGAAAAAGGTTGCTTATGAACCGGGCCTTCCGTGTCCGCGGTTTCGAGCCGATAATACACATTTGCATAGGCTGCCAATCAAATAGTCTTCCGGACCATTCAGTCAACGTAGCTGATTTATTCGGAGGAGTCTCACCAACCCGCAAATTGCGATTTGGGCAAGCTTCGAAAGCCACGTCGTCGAATTGCCAAACCGCCAACTGACAGGCACCTACGACGAGGACTTCGAATCCCTCTTCACCAACGACTGTATGTTTCGGAATTCCTTCTCGTCGATGTCACCCTCACGTCGCATTTCTTCGAAATTCTTCATGAGGTCAGTGGTCAGACTATGGTCGTCCGAGGATAAATCGCGCAACCTTGACAATAAAAAATAGGCAACCAAGGAAACGATCATCAAACCCAGAACGCTCAGTCCAGCCTGCACATACGAACGAGATAGCAGATCCAACATCTTGACACCTTTGCTCAAGCACCATCATCCTATGCTACCGGGTTATCGAAAGTCCAGTATTTTTGTCCAACAGACACCCGAAATCCATTCAACTTTCCTGACCATCCCATTTTGATGCAAAATGGTCGCTGTGGGGAGTGCTACGCCGCGCTTTCTTGCAAGCGGTTGCTCGATGGACTAAATGTCGCGTTTCCGGCGGCTGGATTACTGAACAATCGTCTTCAGGTTGGGTAGCTTTTCCTGCAATGCTTTGATGGCATTTTTCGATACGACCGTGTTGTTGATGACTAGTTCTTTTAGATTCGAAAGCGATTTCAACTTGTCGAGTCCCGCATCGGTGATGTTCGTTTTGCCGACATGTAGCCATTCGAGCGTAATAATTTTGGAGACATGTTCCATTCCCGCGTCTCCGACGTCTCCGATATCATCCAGATTGAGTCGTTTGAGCTTGGTCTGGGCCAGGGCCACTAGGCCTTCGTCGGAAACTCGCGTTTGCCACAAATTCAAGTCGACCAAGTTCTCAAGCTTCGCGATCGCTGGCAGTGCTTTGTCGTTGATACGAGTCTCGCTGAGGTCGAGGCGTGTAATGTTTGGGAAATTGCCGAGGTTGTCGACTAAACACTGTCATGTGACGCGCGAGACGCGAAAATAGATCTTCGCAAGATCCTTCGAAGCCACGAACGCTTTCAGGGCTCCATCGCCGACGTTGGTCCGGAAGAGGTCGAGTTCCTTGAGTTTTGTCATGCCCTTGAGCGATTGAAAGCCTTCGTCGGTGATCCCGCAATCCTGGAAGCTGATCGCTGCCATCTCCTTGAGGTCGGCTAAATGGGCTAACCCAGCATCGGTGATATCCTTGCCCCAGAGTTGGAGATTTCGCAGTTTGGTAAGTCCTTTCAGAGAAGCCAGGCCCTCGTCTCCAATTTGCGGGCAGTCGGAAAGGTCGAGCAATTCCAGCTGTTTTGCGTTTTCCAGGAAAGCTAATCCGGCATTCGTTAGCTTCGTACGAGGTGCCCGAATTCGCTTCAACGTCTTCGAATCTGCCAGACTCTTCATCGAAGCATCGGTAATCGAGCAACGGTCCAGTTTGATATCCTCAAGCTTAGGCAACTTCGCAAGAATCTCGATTCCAGCATCCGTAATGGCCCCCTGTTCCATGTCCAGGGTCCGCAAGTTCGGATGATTGGCGAGCGGAGCGATCGAGTCGTCGGTGATTTCCGGACCGGAAAACGTCAGCTTTTCGACTTGTGGCAGCTTGGCGATCCAAGCGATGTTCTTTGCCCAACCGTCGCTGCATTGGCGGAAGTCGACGCTGCTGATACGGTCGTTCTTCCTAACGATTTGGATCAAAGGCACTTCAGAAATCGCCTTTGCCGCCGACGCATCCTCGGTTAATTCCGGTGGTTTGCTG
>JANPLJ010000659.1:0-2155 GCA_031426475.1 Pirellulaceae bacterium
CTCGGAGGGGTGGGGACTCTTCCGTTGGTCGCACGCGATTCTGCGTTGATGTCTTCGTCGCGGAACGGCCAATATCGATCGCACCAAAATCGTACTCGTACTCAGTGAAACAGTACTCGTACTCGTACTCGAAGATGAAGCCAGATCGAGTACGATTACGAGTACCGCCGGAGGCTGAGTACGAGTACGAAAATGCTATCGATTCGCGATTTTTGTCGTGCGAAGTACCGGCGATCAGCGCGACGCGTCGGTTTTTCCTGTAATGAAACTCGCGAACCTTCGATATCCCTCGCGCGACGTGTCGGTTAAACTCTTGAATACTCGGTCGATCCCATTTTTTGCGATCACTGTTTCTGTTGTATTCCACCGATCTTCGAATCCCAAGTTTTAAGGATGATCCGACTTGCCGACTGTCCTCGAGAAAATTGTTCAGACCAAACGTGAAGAAGTCGCCAAGGCAAAATTGGATCGACCGATCGCATTGATGCTTGAATCGCTCGTCACAGTTCCTCCGACAAGAGATTTTCTGGCAGCTCTTTCGGGTTTCGCGAGCATTCGGTTGATCGCCGAGGTAAAAAAGGCGAGTCCTTCGAAGGGCGTGTTGCGAGAGGATTTTGATCCGGTCGTCATCGCCAAGGCGTATGAAGTAGGTGGTGCCGCTTGCTTAAGTGTACTGACCGACGAAGTTTACTTTCAAGGTTCGCTCAGTTATTTAGCCGCGATTCGTCAGCACGTACGGCTGCCGCTGCTTCGCAAGGATTTTATCATCGACGACTACCAGCTTGTAGAAGCTCGACTGGCGGGCGCGGACGCTGTGCTGCTGATCGCTGAGTGCCTCTCACCCGAAGAATTGAAGCGACTGTATCTTCGTTCTCGCGAGTTGGGCATGCATGCGTTGATTGAGTTCTACGAGCCGAGCAATCTAGCTGCTGTCGTTGCGACGGGTTGCCCGTTGATCGGCGTTAACAACCGCGATTTGCACACGTTTGAAGTCGATTTGATGCATACGGTTCGGATGCGAAAATTGGTGCCGCAGGATCGATGTATGGTCGGCGAGAGCGGAATTTTCACACACGAAGATGCTCAGTTGATGCTCAACTCAGGCATCCAAGCAATCTTGGTCGGCGAGTCGCTAATTCGTCAACCCGATATCACGCGAGCGGTTCAGGTATTACTTGGGAATGGTTCTTGAAGGTCTTTGTGATGAATTGTTTCAAGAGAAATATTATGGTCTTGTTCCTTGTGGTGGTAGTTGCCGTGTTGGCGAGGCCAGTCATCGGTCAGGAACCGGAATCACTGCTACCAGCAATCGAAGCTGCGCAAACGATGGTTGTTCCTGACGGATTCCATGTGACGCTGTTCGCTTCCGAGCCTGATGTGAAACAGCCGATCGGATTTTGCATCGACGATCGAGGTCGGCTTTGGATTGCCGAAGCTTACAACTACCCAAATCACGGAGCGAAGCCGGGAGATCGAATCGTCATTCTCGAAGACACCGACCAAGACGGTCGGTTTGACAAGCGAAAAATCTTCTACGATCAATTGAACTACGTCACTGGCATCGAAGTCGGTTTTGGGGGCGCGTGGGTCATGTCGCCCCCTTTTTTTTACTTTATTCCCGATCGTGACGGAGATGACATTCCTGACGGTGAACCTCAGGTATTACTCGATGGATTTGGCAATCACGCGAATTCACACAATTTAGCGAACGGATTTGCTTGGGGACCTGATGGTTGGCTCTATGGCACACACGGCCGAACGAATTGGTCTCGAATCGGCAAGCCTGGCGTGCCCGACGACCAGCGAATGCAATTTGACGGAGGCGTCTATCGCTACCACCCTGTCCGCCATATTTGGGAACCTTACGCAGACGGTACAACAAATCCCTGGGGGATCGACTGGGACGATTTCGGTGAAGCCTTCGTTTGCAATTGTGTGAATCCGCATCTCTTCCACGTTATCCCAGGGGCACACTACGAGCCTTGGCGCAATCGCGAATCGAGTCGCTATGCCTATCAGCGAATCGACACGATCGCCGATCATCTTCATTATGTTGGGAAAGACAACGTTCGCGAAGGACTCGGTTCAATGGAAGAAGATGCGATCGGTGGCGGGCACGCTCATTGCGGAACGATGGTTTATCTTGGCGACAATT
>JANPLJ010000660.1:0-1239 GCA_031426475.1 Pirellulaceae bacterium
TGCGTCAAGACATTTAACTTTGACTTTTAAGCGAACCTTGACATTCCCTGGGTAACAAGTTCTAGAAATATTGGTAAGATGAGGACGACTGAAATGGTCCGCGTCGAACTGTGTGCTAGAAGTATGGACCACCTTCGATAACCTTTCCATTTTTAATTTCCGGAGAAACTCTTATGTCGAATGAAGAATCTATGACCAGCACAAATGAGTCAGGGCAGTTGGCCAATCAACAAGCTCCGCAGGCACAACAGCAACAAGTCCAAGTACAGGTAAAGGACGACAACGCGATTTCTTGCTATGCAAATTTTTGCCGCGTCACCGGTTCGCCGGAAGAGCTGATTGTCGACTTTGGTTTGAACCCTCAGCCAGTTGGAATTCCAAAGGATCCGATTGTGGTTCAGCAACGGATCATATTGAATTTCTACACCGCCAAGCGACTATTGGCAGCTTTGCAAATGTCGGTTCAACGCCATGAATCGGTCTTCGGCGTTCTCGAGACAGATATTCAAAAGCGACTTCGCGTTCAACAATAATTCGAACGGACGTTCAAGCAACGAAACGTAGTTTCGCGCATCGAAATCAATTCGCTACAAGGTTCCGTCGAACATGACGGGACCTTTTGCATTCTTGGGCAGCATTTTTGGAGAGGCCAGGATCACGGCGATCTGGGCGATGAATGGCGTGGACTTAAGGGATTTAATCGTAGCGGAACGGCGCGAGCCGTCCGGTTCCTCAGGTTTTTGTCGCACTTCACCGGACGGCTCGCGCCGTTCCGCTACCTAAGTCCACGCCATTCACCGGGGTGATCGAGGATCCTGTCGCGAGGCACGTTCGAACAGTAGGTTATCGCAGACGACCTAAGGCGTTATCGGGCGGAAGCCCTGGATACGTCCACGAGGCGCGAGCCCTTCAATATCGACTGGGACATCCAAGCGGTGTTCGCCGATGTTTCCGGCTTCGTCGTGGGCCTCTAGTTTCAGATAGACTCTTCGTGGAAGGGTAGGGTCCGATGGCCAGACGAAACGTCCGGTGTTCCGCAGTCCATTGCTAATCGTTGTCCATGGGCCGGCTGGGATCTCGCTATAGGAAAGCGTAATCGGTCGCTCACCGAAATACGTGTCATTCGCAGTGTACTCGATGACCAACGAATTGGCGTCGACACCTTTTCCGTACAGCGCGCTCGTGATCCGCGCGGTCGGCTGCTCGGTATCTACCTGAATCCACGCATCGGCGTTATCA
>JANPLJ010000661.1:0-6498 GCA_031426475.1 Pirellulaceae bacterium
GCTAAGACGCGGAGCAATATGATTTGGAATCACTGATATGATAGCATACTCCCAAGCCGCTAAATTTGGAGCAACCGATCACATGCTTTTTCAGATCTATCGAGCGATTGAAGCTACTATGGCTAGTATTTGAAAGCTAAAATAGAGCGAAGATCGAAAGAGTCTCTTCATCTCGGAGTGTAATTCATGCAGCTCGTTCAAGCACCCGAAAGTCGTACGGTTCTCGAAAGTGTTCGATGGGAGACTTTCGTTGAATTAGCGGAGCAACGCCGCGGCAGCGTTCCACGAATGGTCTACGATGAAGGAGTATTGGAAATGATGAGCCCCCGCCGTCAACACGAAAACATCGGAAGATTTATAGGGCGACTAATCGAGACGTACTCTGAAGTGTGGGAAATCGAAATCCAAAGCGTTGCGTCGACGACTTTCAAACGTAAAGACCTTCAGAAGGCGTTTGAAGCCGACGAATCATATTACGTCACTCATGCCGAACAGATTCGACCCAAGGAAGAAGTTGATTTGCAGTCGGACCCACCACCCGACTTGGTGATTGCAGTCGAAATTACATCTTCGGCAATTGAAAAACTAAAGCTGTTCGCCGCGATGGGTGTCCCAGAAGTCTGGCGACATGACGGAGAACACCTCTCGGTGTTTCGCTTGAAAGACGGCGAGTACGAACTGATCCCGGTTAGCGAAGAGTTGCCTGGACTCAGCGCAACCATCGTTGATTCGTATATCAGAAGGCGCTTTGAAATCGGTGAAACGCAACTCATTCGTCAATTCCGACAATCATTGGACCGGAAATAGAGCCTAGCTTTGATATCCGCGAGGATGGCTTTTGTGCCAGCGCCAGGCCGTCTCGACGATTTTGTCGATCGTCTTGAACTTGGGTGTCCAATGGAGCGTTTTTTGAGCGAGACTGGAATCGGCGATCAGGCATGCTGGATCGCCCTCGCGGCGCGGCGCGTTTTGAATCGGAATCGGATGTCCTGTGACACTTCGGCAAGCTTCGATGACTTCCATGACACTGGTCCCTTGGCCGGTTCCCAGGTTCATTTGCAAGTTCGATCCCGGAGTTAACAGCTTGAGCGCCGCGAGATGAGCTGAACCGAGATCGTTGACGTGAATGTAGTCTCGTACACATGTTCCGTCGGGAGTTGGATAGTCGGTGCCATAGACCGAGATCGATTCGCGTTGTCCCAAGGCAACTTGCAGGACAATCGGAATGATGTGCGACTCGGGCTCATGATCTTCGCCGATGGCTCCATCTTCTGCGGCGCCGGCGGCGTTAAAGTATCGCAGCGCGGCAACTCCAAAACCGTAGGCATGGGCGTAGTCGGTGAGGGCGTGTTCGATTACCAGTTTGGTAAATCCGTAGGGATTGATCGGGCGTTGGGGGGTCGATTCGGCAATCGGAATCTTGTCGGGTTGCCCGTAGGTGGCAGTAGTGCTGGAAAAGACAAACCGCCAAACGCCGGCTTGACGCATCGCTTCCAGCAGCTCGAGCGTCGCTGTAACGTTGTTTTGGTAGTACATCGCGGGGTGCTGCACAGACTCGTTAACCAGCGCATAGGCCGCAAAGTGCATGACCGCTTCAATTTCTTTATCTCGCAATACCTGCAAGAGTAGACCACGGTCGGAGAGATTTCCTTCGATTAATCGTCCGGCGGGTACCGCTTCGCGATGTCCGCGTGAAAGATTGTCATAGACCCAAACTTCATGCCCCTCGTTCTGCAGCAAACGAACTGTATGGGACCCGACGTAGCCCGCCCCACCCACAACTAATACCTTCATACTGCACAACTCCCAGTCGGATACAAAGCCAATCAAGTTTTAAAACACCCATATCCTAGTTCGCGAAGCGGCTCCGGGTATTTTCGCATTACACTTTGATCGATTTTCTACGATTTGCCCAGCCCCCGGGGATCCTCGAAACACGATGGAAACGCTTGGCAGCAAACGATGGCCGTGAGCAAACTCAAGAAGCTACGTGATTCGGCGGTTGCGCCAAGCGTTCCTGCTGAAACGATGGCGGGTTGGATCGAGCAGTATTCGACCTACTTGCGCAGCGAATGCCATTTGGCCGAAAATACCGTCCAAGCCTACCGTCGCGACTTGGTTCATATGCATCAATGGCTGAAAGGTCGTTCGCCGACGAAAATCACGATTCGAGAGTTAACCGATTTCATCGGATTCTTAAAGGAATTGAAACTCGCTCCCTCCAGTATCTCGCGGCATATCGTGGCCGTCCGCATGTTCTACAAATTTCTTCAGCTTGAAAGCGCTGTGCAGGACAACCCGGCAGAGTTGCTCGCTTCGCAGAAGATGTGGCAGCGGATCCCGAAGGTCATCACGGTTAGTGCGATCGAACAATTCCTGATGGCCCCCCAACGTTGGGATCCTTTATGGCTGCGCGATCGAGCGATCCTAGAGCTGATGTATGCTACAGGTTGTCGAGTTAGTGAAGTAAGCGACATGACGCTCAACAATATTCACCTCAACGAAGGTTATTGCATGGCCGAGGGAAAGGGGAGTAAGCAGCGAGTTGTGCCGCTCGGTCAGCGCGCTATCGCAACACTCAAGGATTACCTGCAGCAGCAGCGACCGGTTCTTGCACGCGGACGAGACCTTTTGGCTGCTCCTTGGGTCGTCTTGTCGCGATCAGGTCGCAGACTGCGTCGAGAAGCAATATGGGAGCTAGTGAAGCGTTATGCGGTCCGATCGGGAATCGATCCAGATATTACACCGCACACGCTACGACATTCGTTCGCGACCCATTTGCTGGCAGGTGGTGCCGACCTACGAATTATTCAAGAGATGCTTGGTCACGCGAGTATCCAGACAACGCAGATCTACACCCAAGTCGATAGTTCGAGATTGAAGAAAGTCCACAAGCAATATCACCCTAGAGGGTAGGGGACGCACTTAAAGTTGTTCCCACAATGCTGCCCTCGGGACAGGTAGCCGGCTTCGTCAGAATCCGGATGTAGCTCGAATCGCTATGTCCTCTGCGCGTCGTCCAAAGTCTGACGACTTTGGCTACGATTTCAGACCTATGTATCACGGCGATATCTGTTCAATAACCGTAGCGGCGCGCGTAGTCCGCCCAATCGCGTTGAATTACCTTTTCAAGCTCGTCATCGGTTTGATGTTGGTTTACTTGATAGTCGTCGTTACTCGCTTGTCGCTCCTGGATTTTCGCGGTCACCAACTTCGAGTCGCCAAGCTCCAGTTGCTGGTAAATGCTTTGGATGGTTTCTACCGGCCGTTTTACGAGTTCCTCGTAGCGGATATCGACAATTCGATTGCTCGGCAAGCTTTGGCGATCGATCTCGAAGGAGTCATACATCCGGTGCAAGCAATCGATTACGTAACGATGCAGCACTTCTTCATCGTCACCTTTTTGCAAAGATTGGACTTCACCGAGAGCTCGCCACATTTTCTTCGTCGATGGATACAACTTTCGTGGATCACGGACCATATGAATGAACTTGGCGTCCGGGTACATTTCCGCCAGGATTCCAATACGACCCGTGTGTGGCGGGCTCTTGATGATCAACGGCTTGCCAGTGTGGTATGTCAGCGCCCGAAAGAACCAATCGATGTCCTTCTTCCATCGTTCAAGATCGCGAGGCTTGAAGGACTGCGAGCCTAAAGAATCCATATGCGGGACGGGGTGTTTTGGAAATGCGATGCGATAATAGGGCGTCGGGGCTCCGAGGACCATCAAGGCAAATTCGTCTTCTTGCGGCAGCAGCCATCCAACTTTCATGTTATCCATCGGCCGCTTTGCGGGAAGCAGGAAATTGCCAAACCGGCAAATCAAGCCCTCGGTTAGCAAAAAATGCCACGGCGCAAAGCATTGATACGTGTTGGGAGAGGCGAATCGCTCGTCCAACTGAAGGAACTCGTGCATCATTGTTGTTCCGCTCCGCCAATGCCCCAGAATAAAGACTGGTGGGCCCGCTAGTTTCGTTCGACGGATCGCGCGCCCGTGAATGAACTGCTGACTTAATGCAAGCAGATCATTGATGGGAGTGAAGAAAACGAGAGCCGCCGCCATATGCAAGCGGGACGGAGAGACACTAAAACGGTTCCTTGCCAATAGCGGCCACCAAATATGGGAAGGCATTCCGTGCCAGAACCGAGGAGCAAGCAAGGGGTAAGGATTGACCGCTCCCGTTTCATTGGATGTTGGCTTTTTGTCGGTCATGCTTTGGCTAGCAATACTGCAGTGTCTATGTCAATCGATTCAGCGCACGTGGCCGACCATTTTTCGATATTGAATACGCGATTTATAAGATTGTCGCCAGAGCTTTGGCGAACCGATCTGGACTGAATGGTACCTGAAACAGTAGCCTCCGACGCTATGAGTAGTTTCGCAACGTTTCTGAATCGATCCCGTGACCTGGTATTCCCCATCGGGGTGGTTGCTTGTGTCATTGTTATCCTGGTTCCCCTGCCGCCGTTTCTGCTAGACATACTTTTGTCGATGAACATTGCGGTCGCAGCGATCGTGCTCTTGACGACCATTTCCATCGGCTCACCTTTAGAGTTTAGCGTTTTTCCCACAATGCTGGTGGTGACTACGCTTGGTCGGCTGGTGTTGAATATCGCATCGACTCGACTCATCCTGACTCGTACCGATACGGACGGGCTTGGTGCGGCGGGGGGGGTGATCCAAGCATTTGGCGAGTTTGTGTCGGGTGACCGGTTGGCTGTGGGGATAATTCTCTTCATCATTATCTTCGTGATCAATTTTATTGTGATCACGAAAGGAGCAACTCGAATCGGTGAAGTGGCGGCTCGATTCGCCTTAGACGGTATGCCGGGCCGACAAATGGCCGTCGACGCGGATTTGAGTGCCGGGGCAATCGACGAGAAAGAAGCACAACGTCGTCGTGAAGAAATCACGAAGCAAGCTGATTTCTATGGAGCGATGGACGGTGCTGGCAAGTTTGTGCGCGGCGATGCGATCGCTGGAATCATCATTACGATGATCAATATGGTTGGCGGATTGTTCATCGGCTACGTCTACGCCGGAATGACTTTGATGGAAGCCGCCGAAGTTTTCACAAAATTGACTATCGGTGATGGGTTGGTAAGCCAAGTACCGGCGTGTTTAATTTCTCTGGCTGCAGCGTTGCTGACAACTCGGTCGACGCAGCAAACCAACTTACCGGCCGAGTTTCTCAAGCAAATTTTTTCGCGTCCAGAAGCCCTGATTGTTTCTGGTTGCTTTCTGATTCTGTTGATGTTCACGCAGCTACCGAGCGTGCCACTGCTTACGCTTGGCGTCGGGTGTATCGGGCTAGCGGTCAGTATCCAAAAGAAGACCAAGACTCGAAACCAGGTTGAGGCGAAAGCCCGTGCGGAAGCAGAGTCTTCCAAGAAAGCGCCGCCGGAAAAGAAGGTCGAAGACTATCTTGAGATCGATCCGATGCGTTTGGAGTTGGGCGCTAAGCTGATTGTGCTTGCAGATCCGAACCGCGGTGGTGATTTGATGAAGCGGATTTCGACGGTGCGTGCAACGCTCGCAAGCGAAATGGGGATTCTGTTGCCGATGGTACGGATCAAAGATCGCATGAGCCTTCCGGAGTATGCCTATGACCTCCAACTCGGAGGCAATCGCGTCGCTCGAGGCACTTTGCGTCCCGACCGCGTGCTGGCTATTGATACGGGATTGACGACAGGAAATGTGACGGGTGAAGAGACGACGGACCCGGCATTCAATCGTCGAGCATTTTGGATAGAACCATCGCGACGCCAGCAGGCCGAGATATATGGCTACCAAATTGTCGATCCAGGAGCCGTCTTGGCGACTCATATTCAAGAAGTCGCTCGTCGGCATGCCGATGAATTGCTGACACGCGACGTCACTAAGCAGCTCCTCGATCAGTTGAAGAAGTCGACTCCGACGGTCGTTGATGAACTGATTCCTGGCATGATGAAATTGGCTGATGTCCAGCAAGTGCTACAGAATTTGCTTCGTGAAGATATTCCGATTCGACAGTTGAGCTTGATTCTAGAAACGCTTGGCGATCACGCTGGGCGAATCAAAGATCCGATTTGGCTGACGGAATACGTCCGGCATCGGCTAGCTCGAACAATCTCACACCGCTATCGCGATACGAATACACAATTGCGTGTCGTCACACTTGATCCGGCTGTCGAAGACCGAATCGCGGCAGGTACCGAACACAACGATCGCGGCTTGTTCATTCGGATGTCGCCGGCGGCTATCAGCACGACATGCCAGCAGATTGCCGAGCAGATGAAAAAGCTCGACCAGGCATCGCGACCTAGATGCCTATTGGTCAGTCCACGTATACGCGCTTCGGTACGTCAGATTACCCAGGACACGCTCCCGGATCTACGAATCCTCAGCTATAACGAAATTTCGCGAGATACGAATATCGAATCAGTTGGGATGGTTATCGATCCACCGGTGAAAGCGGCTTAGGCGGGCTGCCGACAAAAGCCTGAAGCGATCGTCGC
>JANPLJ010000662.1:0-2685 GCA_031426475.1 Pirellulaceae bacterium
GCCTGGGACAGCCTGCGTTCGTTGATTCGCATGACAAATTAAACATTGGCCTTGGTCTCGAGCAATACGAGGTTTACCGTGCTCCGAAGCTTCGAGCGTATAGAAAACCGCACCCTGCTTGTCGTCAGCAGCGCCTAGTTCCAGCATTCGACTGTTTCGAACCCAACCGACATAAGTGTCGTCGTTAAAGTAAACCGCTCGCGGCCGGTCCGGTCCGATCTTATGAAGTTGAAAACTTGTCTTGGAGAAAACGAGCGTTTGTGATTCGCGAGGAATTTCTAGAGCGTCCAGCAACGCAGGCAATAATCCCCAGCGATCATCTTCTTTCAACTGAATCATGCCGGATTCCAGCGCTTCCGAAAGCCGAGCGACCCGATCGCGACTTGTCTCGGCACCGTAATCGATGGGAGGCCCTTCGAAATCGAGCTGACCAAACAATTTCGGAATTGCAAATACGACCGAGGAACAAAATACCACTGCAACGATTGAAAGCGTACTCTTCATCGAGATTCCTCCGCAAAAGTGGATCACCATATCCAGTTTAGCGTTTTTACGACAGCTTGCAAGCGTTCGTTTGACTTATTCGACTTAAGCGGGGAGTCTTATTTCAGTTCGCGAAAGCTGGTCCAGCTTAACCAGCCAAGCACGGCGCTCGAAACGATTAGGACAGAATCCAGCAGCGGGTCCGTCAGCTTGAAAGGTGCAAACGAACTCATGCCCATGAGACCAAAAGCGAGGTCCATAAGAAAGATAAGGGCGATGAGGCCGGAAACAACGAGCCCGGTAAGGCACAAAATCTTGGGCATTCACAACCTCAAAGGATCAACACGGAACCACCCGTTTCCGGTCTGGTATACTCGCGGCTAGTATAGTTGAAGTTCTGCGACTGTCACCCATCCCCTTCCAGATCCGCCATTTTTAGCGATGCGACAACGGCCCGGACGCGAATGAGCCCTACAAACGATACAAATCGACCGGATCCGAGGGGATTTCTCCGCAGGCATATGAAGATCGCCGACAAGTTCGCCTATTTCGATCACGCGGCCGTTTCCCCCGTTTCGAACGCCGCTCGGTTAGCCATGACGAATTACCTGGTCCAGGTCGAAAACCAGGGGGACATTGCTTGGCGGGATTGGGCCAAGGGGGTTGAAACCGGTCGAAAACGAGCCTCGCAGCTCTTGGATTGCCAGGCTAGCGAAGTTTCCTTCATTCCGAATACCACCTATGGAATCAACGTTATCGCGAATGGCGTTCCGTGGCAGGCTGGCGATAATTTGGTCGTGCCGGACAACGAATTCCCGAGCAATCTCCTACCTTGGAAGCTCTTGGCAAGTAGGGGGGTCGAAGTTCGTTTGGTTCCAGCCGCGGACCAGCTCGATATCGATCGAATGATGGAATTTGTCGACGCACGAACGCGAATTGTCACGGTTAGTTGGG
This sequence comes from Pirellulaceae bacterium, assembly GCA_031426475.1. GTDB lineage: Bacteria > Planctomycetota > Planctomycetia > Pirellulales > Pirellulaceae > JAIYDQ01. The sequence goes on from JANPLJ010000662.1 coordinate 1,438, forward strand.
TCCATTATGCATCGGGCTATCGAGTCGATCTGGCCGAACTTTGCGAGAGAGTTCACGCCAAAGGGGCGAAACTCTTCGTCGACGCGATCCAAGGATTGGGAGCGTTTCCGCTCTCGGTACGCGATATCGCAATCGATTTTCTAGCTGCGGACGGACACAAATGGATGCTCGGACCCGAAGGCGCCGGATTCATGTTTATTCGCCAGAATCACCTCGATTGGCTCAACCCGATCATGATGGGCTGGGGGAGTGTGCAACAAGCTCATGATTTTGCTCCTCAGCAAGCTGAACTGAAGAATGAAGCCTCGCGATATGAAGGAGGCTCGGCCAATATGATCGGCCTATTGGGTTTGTCTGCCAGCCTGCAAGTCTTGCTCGAAGCGGGTTGCCACCAAGCCTCCAGCGGATTCGCAAATACGATCCTCGACACTTCCCAATACCTCGAAACAAAACTCAAACAACTCGGTGCGACCGTCTTCCGCACGTCAAACCCGAACCGACAGTCGGGGATCGTTTCTTTTGAAATCAACGGCCATGATAGTCAACGGATTCGACAAACATTGCTCGATGAAAATATCGTGGTCAGCGTCCGTCACCATCGCATTCGGGCTGCCGTTCATGCTTATAATACGAAGCAAGATGTAGATCGACTGATTGCAGGCCTTCCTGCTTTTTTCGCGTGAACACAATCCCTATTGAATCTTCGAAGGTTAGACGAATGTCGGAGGGAATTCATTACAATCCGTTCGAGGCTGTGCGAGTGACGCCATCCGAAGCGGGCGCGATCGCAGAAACGCTTCCGAGCAAATCGAATGCTAAGGCAATCAGATCCATTGGCCTGTTTTTCTTCATGTTTAGCCTCGTTGGAATCTTATTCAGCTTGATTACGTTACTGGTAACCATACCCAAGCTAACCAATCCACAAGCACAACCGTACGGCTTTTACGACGAATCGCTACTGGTGTTAAGGGAACGCAACTTGGTTAGCTGCTTCACCGCTTCTTTCAACTCGGTCCTATCGATTGTCATGTTGATCACCGCAATCGGCCTTCTCCGAAATCGCGGATGGGCGACGCGAGCTGGTGTTTTTGTTTCGCTTGCTGCCATACTCTATAAACTGATGGAATGCTTTGGCGAGTAATACATGATGTACAGAATGTTCCCCTATTTTTTGCCCGATACAGCTACCCCGTACGGATTCCGTTCCGGCGGCGTGGTTACTGAACCTCGGTCGCGTCCTCGGCGGCG
>JANPLJ010000663.1:0-1409 GCA_031426475.1 Pirellulaceae bacterium
GAAGCCGAAGCGGGCTCGTGACAGGGCGTCGTCGCGGTCTTGGGCACCTGGACGCTTGCGAGCGACGTCGGCCGAATGAGCGGCGATCTTGTAGGCGATCACGCCTTGCTTGACGTCCTCGTTGTTGGGCAATCCTAGATGCTCTTTCGGAGTCACATAACAAAGCATCGCAGCTCCGCTCCAACCAGCCAGAGCTGCACCGATCGCGCTGGTGATGTGATCGTAACCAGGTGCAATGTCGGTGACCAATGGTCCGAGCACGTAAAACGGAGCGCCGTGGCAAACTTCGATCTGCTTCTTGATGTTCATCTCGATCTGGTCCATCGGAATGTGACCAGGGCCTTCGACCATGACCTGTGTTCCACGCGCCCAACCGCGAGTGCAGAGCGTTCCAAGCGTATCGAGCTCGGCGAATTGAGCTTTGTCGCTGGCGTCGGCGATCGAGCCAGGTCGCAGACCGTCGCCGAGACTCCAGGTGACGTCATACTGCCGCATGATGTCGCACAGGTCGTCAAAGTGTTCGTACAACGGATTCTGCTTCTGATGCGTCATCATCCACTTTGCGATCAACGAACCACCACGGCTGACGATCCCCGTAACGCGATTGACGGTTAAATGCAAGTGCTCAAGCAAAACTCCGCAGTGGATCGTCATGTTGTCGACCCCTTGCTTGGCTTGGTGCTCGACCATGTCCAAAAAGTGTTGCGGTCGCATGTCTTCGATGTTGCCGCCGAGCTCTTCCAGCATCTGATAGATCGGAACGGTACCGATTGGAACGGGCGACGCGTTGATGATCTCCTGGCGAATGTTGTCGATATCCTTGCCAGTCGACAAGTCCATCACGGTATCCGAACCATACTTGACCGCCGTATGCAGCTTCTCTAGCTCTTCGTCGATGTTGCTCGTAACCGCTGAATTGCCAATATTAGCATTAATCTTGCATTTCGCCGCAATGCCGATCGCCATCGGTTCCAAGGAACCTTGGAGATGGATTTTATTGGCAGGAATCACCATCCGCCCGATGGCAACTTCTTCTCGAATTGTTTCGACAGGTAGGTGTTCGCGCTCCGCTACAAACTTCATCTCCGCCGTAATGTCGCCTGCACGAGCCGCCAGAATTTGGGTTGTCACTTAGAACTGAACTCCTCGAATTTATGATGAATGACGGGCCAAGTATCGTTCTGTCCGTCCTGCTTTTTCTCACTTAAGCAATAAAACTACGTCAAGTGTAGCTATTGAGGCCCAAGAGAGTAGGCCTTGATCTTGCAAAAATCGAGAGTTCTCGGCGAACATGGAAATACTGCGGCAAGTGGCCAGGGCGATCTATCCCGATAGGGATTTCAGACATTAGCCGGGGGGGGCGCCCCTTTGCGGCGCAACCCCCGGATTCAAAGCGAAGGACGAATTAA
>JANPLJ010000664.1:0-1418 GCA_031426475.1 Pirellulaceae bacterium
GACGTCGACCAACTCTACGTCCCCCAGCAGCGCCGGGTCCGCTTCTTTGGGATCGTGCAGTTGAATAACGTGTGTATCGAACCTACGGTAGCGAAGCTGGTCGAGCCCTTTTTGAAAACCGTGTTCGTCAAACAGGTCGCTGACCACGACAACCAGTCCGGTCCTAGACCCGCGATGGAGTAGCCCTTGCACAGCGCGGGCTAGGTTCGTATCCTGCCCAGCGATCGGAGCGTTTTCGAGAAACTTCATGACCGGCAAAATCCTGGATTTGCCTCTCGTGACAGGGAGTTCGGACTGAATTCCGTCAGCGAAGGTGATAATACCGATTCGGTCGAGATCGGCCAGCGCAATGTATGCGAGCGCCGCAATGAGATGCCTCGCGAGGTCGAACTTCGCAGGTGCACCAAAGGCCATGCTTCGCGAACAATCCAGCATCAAATAGACATGCAGATCCTGCTCTTCCTGGAATCGTTTGAGCAGCAGATCACCGTGTCGAGCATAAATGTTCCAGTCGAGATAGCGAAGATCGTCGCCGGGAGTGTATTCGCGATGATCGGAAAATTCGATCCCAGATCCCATCTGCATTGTACGTCGTTGGGCCAGAAGCGAACCACGAAAGACCCGCTTCGAAATAATCGAGAGGTATTCCAGGCGTGTCAGAAAATCCGGCGGAAAAAGCATCGCTAAAAATTATGCGTCGATGAAGTAACGGATAGAAGTACTCTGTAAGACAGGTTTATGCGTTGCACAGCAATAAATTGCCGAATAGCGGGCCACCCGGCCGAACTCCAAATTCGCGATCATCGGATTGCCAAAGCGTCTTCTGGAACGCGCTGAACGATTTTGTCGATGACGTCGTCGGTACTGATTCCTTCGGCCTGACCTTCGAAATTCAAAATTAAACGATGACGAAGCACGGGCAAAGCCATTTCTTTTAAGTCTTCTCTCGCGACATGGAATCGACTATCGAGAATGGCACGAATCTTGGCTCCGAGTATCAATGCTTGCAAGCCGCGTGGACTGGAACCGTAACGCACATACTTCTTGGACGGTTCAGCCGCCAACTCGTGATCGGGATGCGTCGCAACGACGATCGCAATGCCATATCGTCGAACTTGATCAGCTATTGGGACCTTCCGAGCCAGCTGTGACATCTCCAAAATTCTTTCGCCGGTCAGTACGGCTTCCGCGCGAGGTTTCGCCGACTCCGTTGTGCGATCGAGAATCTTTTCTAACTCTTCGACGTTTGGATATTTCACCAGCAGCTTACAGAAGAAACGATCCAGTTGAGCTTCTGGAAGCGGATAGGTCCCTTCCATCTCCAGAGGATTCTGAGTCGCCATCACGAAGAACGGCTCGGACAATCGATGAGTTACACCAGCAACCGTAACTGAGTGTTCTTGCATGGCTTCCAGCAA
>JANPLJ010000665.1:0-3011 GCA_031426475.1 Pirellulaceae bacterium
TGGACTTACTGGGTGGATTCTTACTGCCGCGGATCTTCGACCGCCAGCGCATTTCGATGAGCGATTTCCTTAGAAGTTGGATCTCAGGAGTTGTGCTTCAAACGACGGTCTTTTTCCTCGTTGGCATGCTGATCGTCGCGACGGGGAGGCTCGGCGGTCGTCCCGCAGTCATCCTACTGATCGCAGCCATCGCTAGCAGCTTTATCGTTTTTCAGCGGCAGATCGCTCTATGGATGACTCGTGGTCCAATCGTTGACGTTGACACCAAGGTAACTTTGGCGACAGATCGGACTAAGCATTGGGGGCTAAAACCTCTAGCTATCAGCGTTGTTGAGCATAGGGACCCAGGATTTACCGGTGGGGTCGTTGGCTTTCCACATTTCGAGTCGATCATTCTGTCGCGTTCTTGGGTCGATCAACTCAGCTCAGATCAGTTGTCCGTAGCCATCGCAAGACGATTGGAAGCGGTGCAGACGGGGAGCCGAACGCGCGGCATTTTGTTGGCTGTGGCATGGATTGGTTTGGGATTTGCAATTGCGTCGTATCTTCCAGGTGCAGGAGTCACGAGTATTGCCGAGCTAGTAACGACCTGTTTAGGCTTCACGAGCTGGACGTTTATCGGACTACTTGTTTTACCAACCGTTAGCCGGCAAGCTACGTATGCAATCGATCGCAATGTAATACATCGCGGTGTTCCATCGGAGCTTCTGATGGCCATGCTAAAAAAACTTGATCAACTTCAGGACGATGAGCCATCGCGTGCGTCGATAGTCGAAACGATCTTTCATCCCGTTCCAAGTGTTGGGAATCGAAGTGTTTCATCGGACGGCGGTAATCCTGTCGCTTGGCATTCCGCTCGAATGATGCTCTTTCTCAGTTGGTCATGCCTTGGGTTGCTTGCTCGAGCCGTTCATTGCAACGTTGGTCGCCCCGAGCTGTGGATCATGTTGCCTACGGATTAAATGCGTTACAATCTTCGCCGGCCCAGTCGTAGAAGCCGCGGACAACCTGATCGCCATGAAACTCTTTTACACGGATCATTTCGAACTGCCGCTGCCGCCAGGGCATCGCTTTCCGATGGCCAAGTATCGTCGCTTGCGAGATCGTATTGTTGCCGACTCGTTCTTTGCGCATGATGTCTTACTTGTCCCGCATCCCGCATCGGTCGAACAGTTGTACTTGGCACATGACCGGAGTTATGTAGATCGAGTAATCGCAGGCGAACTATCCGCCGCTGAAATCAAGAGAATTGGGTTTCCTTGGTCGGCAGCCATGGTTGAACGATCTCAACGCAGCAGTGGTGCAACCTTAGCTGCGGCCCGACAGGCGTTGCTGGACGGTATCGCAGTCAACCTGGCTGGCGGAACGCACCATGCGATGCGAGATGCAGGAGAGGGGTTTTGCGTCTTTAACGACGCAGGCGTCACCCTATTGACGTTACTATCCGAATCGAAAATTCGCAGAGCCGTGGTAATCGATTGCGACGTCCATCAAGGAAACGGAACCGCTCAAATATTTTCCTCGGTTTCAGAAGTGTTTACTTTTTCAATTCACGGTGAGAGGAATTTTCCGCTTCGAAAGTTTCCGAGTGATCTCGATATTGATTTGCCAGACGGAACGAATGACGCGGAGTACCTTGATGCTTTAGCCGATGGACTTAGCCGAGTCTTGGTACATGATCCTTACGACTTAGCAATCTATTTGGCTGGTGCCGATCCTTTTGAAGGCGATCGCCTCGGAAGACTCAAATTGACCAAGCAGGGATTGGCAGAACGTGATTCGCTCGTTATTTCCGAATTGCGCACCCGAAAGGTACCCATTGCTATTGCGATGGCCGGCGGGTACGCACATTCTATCGACGATATCGTTGACATTCATTTGCGAACGATTCGAATTGCGTCCAGCGCCTTATGACCGGGCCTTGTGGTTTCCGGTTTGATGGACGAGCCCCCTCGATCGGGAATCAACGTTGCAGAACACCCACTAAAATTCCTGAATCACCAAAGAACCACATCGGTTTGTCCATCCGTTGCAGTTCGGAGCCTACAAGAATTCAACCGGCAGTTGGTAAAGCTTTCTTAACAAGTAGAAGCAACAGTTTCACGAATCCCAAAGAATAGCCCACAACATACACCACCGTGAACGTTGTAAGGACACCGCCCATGAGCCCGCCAAATTTCCAATTGGCGATCGCAAAGATTGTCGTTGAGCCGTCTTGTGTGGAATTCAAGAAAGCTCGGGACTTCTCGACGACGCTTGTCAAACTCGCTGGCGAAACACTCACTTCGGCCTTTCGTTCGCCTTGATCGTCAACTCCGTGGATTTGCAGAAATCCCTCCCCGTCAACATGGACATACTCGTTCGTTGTGCGACCAAATTTACGCTTTCGCTCAGTTCTATCAGCACGCTCACGGTACTCGATTTGTGTAACCGAATCGACCATTTGAGTCTTATACGGTACGATAAAGAAGACACATGTCCGAGTCGTACAACGCACAACTTCCCCACTTCGCACAAAGGTCAACCAAGTTGCCGGTGCAAGCAGCGTTGTGAGGCCTGGAAATATGACACAGATCAAAAAAACGATCATGTGTTGCAACAACATCTCCCACTGTGAGGGCTTCTTTCCGAAGGTTGGCATGTTGCAGTTCCCTTTTTTCTCGACTATCCACCCAGTTCTTACTTACGAATCCTACCCACCGATGCCAGTTCGAATGACAAGCCAACAACTTGTAGCCGCGACGTAAGGCACGACGACAACAGCACAAATAGTATGCAAGAATGCGTGCATTCGATACTACAAAACTTGCTTCATTTCGGTTCTTAAGGACTACGCCATGATAGCCACAACCGGTTACTGACGGGAATACGACTCAAGAGCAATCACGTCTCCATTTTAATGGAACAGCGCGGGTGCCAGCTTTGCCAGTGTCTTGGAAGCTCGATGATGTTGGTATCATCCCTGCATGCCATCTGCCTTATGCCCCACTCACGTTGCTGCGCACACAGCA
>JANPLJ010000666.1:0-2072 GCA_031426475.1 Pirellulaceae bacterium
CATGCAAAACATGATCGATCAAGGTTGGACCATCGACCGCCGTTTGGAAGATCGTGTTGCCAGCGAAGCCCTCATCGTCAGCGGTTCAGGGCCCGATGGGTCTAGCTCGTTTGTCTTGGATGCTAAACCGCTCAACGGTACACCCCTTAGCGGAGGTTACGCTGGTGCTTCGATGCGAATCGAAAGCCCAGTTATCCAAATGCCCGCCGACTCGCTGGTCCACATTCAAGGACTCGTGCGAGTTGTTTCGTGCGGGAACGAACCACAGTCGGGGTTACTTGCCTATGACCGCTACGGAGGTCCAGCTCTCGGGCAGCTATTGAACAACTCGACCGGCGATGCGAACACATGGCAACGAATCAGCCTCTATCGGTTGGCGACAGATGCCGATGGATGTCGCATCCTCTTCGAATTGCGAGGAGCAGCCAAAATCCAGATCGACCAACTGAAAGTAGAAATGATGATGCCAACTCCCGTTCCCAATTACCCGACCAGCCAACTTCCATAATCACCCCAATATGGCGACTCAAAATAACGTTTGGCAATTCGCTACGGCTGCCAATATTCGATTCGGTCGTGGAAGCGTTGCACTAACAACCGACGAAGTGAATCGGTTCCAAATACAACGACCTTTGCTCGTCCTCGATAGAACGATCGCGAAACTTCCCCAGATCATCGAGTTGACTCAGTCGATCAAAAAATCGATCGGGGTCGTAGGTGTCTTCGACGAATGTGTCGCTGAACCCTCGATCGCTGTCGCTGAAGCAGCGATCGCCTATGGTCGCGGTTTGAATGCGGACGGAGTGATCGGTATTGGCGGCGGAAGCAACCTTGACGTTGCGAAAATGGTTGCAACCGTCCTGCGCCATGGTGGCTCGCCATCAAACTATTTCGGTTTCGACGTCATTCCAGGTCCCATTCTTCCGTTGATTGCTCTTCCAACCACTGCCGGTACCGGCAGCGAAGTCTCGCATTCGGCTGTGCTGACCGATCCCGGCGCGCAAGTCAAAGTGAGCACGCTCAGTCGATGGTTGCGACCGACCGTTGCAATCATCGACCCGTCGCTGACCGATTCTTGTCCACCGAATGTAACCGCTCACAGCGGAATCGACGCGATGGTTCATGCGATCGAAGCTTTGACGAATCGCGATTACCGAGAAATGATCGATGTCGATCCTCAAGCCCGAGCCTACGAAGGTAGCTATCCATTCACGCGATTGCTCGCAAGCGAAGCGATTCGACTCGCCGGACGCTTCTTGGTGCGAGCGTATCAGCAACCTGGCGACACGGAAGCTCGCGACGCGATGGCCATGGCCGCCATGCTAGCCGGGATGGCTTTTTCCAACAGTGGTGTGGCTGTCGTTCACGCGCTCGAATATCCGATCGGTGTTCTTACGCATTGCAGTCACGGCGAAGGAAACGGCCTGTTGCTTCCGCACGTCATGCGATTCAATCTTTCCGCTTGCTCGGAACGCATGGCAGACATAGCATCGTTGCTCGGGTGCACTCAGGCGAAGACTTCTCAATCTGAATCGGCCGCGGAAGCAGCGATCGACGCAATCGTAGCGCTACAACAAGCCATCGGCATCCGAACGCGACTAAGCCAACTGGGCCTCCAAGCAAATCAAATCCCGCTGGTAGCCCATCGAGCGTTCCAAATCAAACGACTCATGGACGTCAACCCGCGATCCCCAACCGAATCGGACCTGATCGCGATCCTGGAACAAGCGTTCTAAGACAAGCCGTACATCAGGCTGGAAAGCCCAGCCTACAACGTCGCCGCGCCAAGGGACTAGTCCGACTTAAAGTTTTGGGTTTCGATTCGTAGCCGATGTCGTAAGACTTCGGAGGTAGCGCAGTAAACATCGCCTTTCGAGCTGCGTCCGAATTCTGACGAATTCGGCTACCGACCCTAAAATTAATCTAAGTTGGATGAAACACTAGTGATCCTTGGCTGGTGAACGGCTAGAAAACTCAACGGACCGGAAGGCTTGCGCCGCTACCGCTATAAGAGAACCATCTTCGTTGAACGGTGTTGCCGTTAAACGAGAATCTGACTGTAGAAGCTACAC
>JANPLJ010000667.1:0-4381 GCA_031426475.1 Pirellulaceae bacterium
CGACCATCGACTTGATCGTAATCGGTCACTTGTTCGGGCGCCATATAGAGTGGCGTTCCGCTAAACGAAGAAGTCGAGCGCTTCTCGTTCGCCTCATCGGTCGACGTTTCTCGGACGAGACCGAAGTCAAGCAGTTTCACAACATCCCAAACGCCTCCGCGCTGGGCAGCGAAAATGTTCGCTGGCTTGATGTCGCGATGGATCAATCCTGATTGGTGGGCTTCATGCAGCGCGTCGCAGGCTTGCGAAAGCAGATAGACCACACGGCCGGCAGGCAATGGACCATATTTGTCGACGAGCGACTGAAGGCTCTCTCCGTCAAGAAGTTCCATCACATAAAAAAAGGTTCCGTCCTCTGTATGCCCATAGTCATAGATCTCAATCGTGTTCCAATGGGAAAGGCGCGCGGTAGCAACGACTTCGCGTTCGAAACTCGCCAGGATCGACGCATCGCGGCCCTTTTCCGGTTTGATCAATTTCATGGCGCAGCGTCGCTTGAGCAGAACGTGTTCGGCCCGGTAAACATCTCCCATCCCGCCGCTACCAATTCTTTCTTGCAATCGGTACTGCATTATTTGCTTAGCTTGAAATGCCTCCCGACGTGTCCGATTGATAATGTGCGAGCCAAATGTACCGATCAAAGCCGCGATCAGCGTTACCGGAATCGGTGAAGTGCCATGATTCGTTGCCGACAAACGCGAGACTTCGGGATCCCAATACTGTTGAGAGAATTGAATCGCGTAGGGAATACATGCCAGTACCACCATCACCGTTGCCGCACGTTGCCATCTATTCGGCATGAAGATGCCATACGTCAAAATGTGAAGACAAAATGCGGTGAAGAAAAACTGTTGAATCCCAATCATCGATGTTGCATCGCCGAGTCTCGCGAAATGCGCCGTTCGGGAATACATCATCAAACTCATCTGAAGGGCAACACCTCCAAACAGAATCAGCTCGATGTTGCGAAGCCATTGGACGCCGATCGCTACGGAACTCCTGAGAACGAAGTAGCTGGTGATCGTTCCAGCCAAGATCGCCGTTCGAAGGACAAACCATTGCGAGCTACCAGCCACAAGATTTCCGAGGTACCCGATTCCCAATACGATGACGAGATCGATCGCCGCAGCCTTCAATCGCCCTCGCAAAAGCAATTCAGTCTCGTCTGAAAAGCGTTGGGCTTTCCCTTGCTGAACGACGCCGGGTTTAACGCCCAGATCCGATGACGATCTTGATTGAAAGGGGATCGCTTGATCGAGTCCGATGATAGCGATTTGTTGTGTTAGAGTTTGATCGCTATCGTCCATGGTCGAACACTCTAGCGGCGAATTTTACGATAGATAGCGCCAAGCATCGTAACAATGGCAAGTGCGATTACCCCCACGACCACCCCAACGATCCCATCGAGAATAGGACCGACAAGATAGTACAGCAAGTTCCCGATGACCGGGAGATGGCTCGCATACTCCGATACGTCATGAATGTAATCATGCAAGAAATGAATGCCATGCGTGACGATTCCACCTCCTACGACGAACATGGCGATCGTTCCCGCAACCGAAAGCGTTCGAAGTAAGTATGGTGCAGCAAGGAGGATGACTCGTCCTAGCCAGCGTTGGAAGATTCGCCACGGACTTTGTCCTGTTCGTAAACTCAAATAGAGTCCACCGTCATCGAGTTTGACGATCACGCCGACAAGCCCATACACGCCAACGGTCATCAGAATCGCGATCAATATCAGGACTGCGATTTGAATCGCAAAAGCTGAATCCTTGACCGTCCCGAGCGAAAGAATGATGATTTCGGCCGACAAAATAAAATCGGTACGAATGGCGCCCTTGATTTTCTCCTGCTCGAGCTTGACAAGATCGACGGCCGGGTCTGCAATCGCCTCCATGAGCTCGTTGTGATGGTGCTCGTCTTCTTGCTTGCTGTGAAGCAGTTTATGGGCAAGCTTCTCGACCCCTTCGTAGCAGAGATAGATACCACCGATCATCAACAAAGGTTGGACAGCAGGTTTGTACAGGCGACTGATTGCAAGGGCCGTCGGAACCAATATCAACTTGTTCTTCCAAGATCCCTTCGCAACCTCCCACACAACAGGTAGTTCACGTTGAGCTGATATTCCGATCAGCTGTTGCGCGTTGAGTGCAAGATCGTCCCCAAGAACGCCAGCCGTTTTTTTGGTGGCGAGCGCCGTCATTGTCGAGACATTATCGAGAATCGACGCGATATCGTCGAACAAGAGAAAAAAGCTTCCAGCGATAACACGTCTCCTGTATGCGAAATTCCGTTCAGATTTAAAGGCGGTATCGGAGCGATACCACCCTATTGTCGCCCATATAGTCAGTCACCAGAGCCTGGATTACCAAACATCTGGCTGATCGATTTGTTCGAGTGAATTCTTCGAATCGCTTCAGCTAGGAGAGGAGCTACGGAGAGGACTTGAATGCAATCTAAGCGTTTTTCGGGGGGCAAGGGGATGGTGTTGGTGATCACAACGCTGTCCACGGGCGCGTCCTTGATTCTCTTGATCGCATCTCCACAAAGAACGCCATGTGTGCAAGCCAGATGGATTTCGGCTGCGCCTGCGTCATGAACGAGTTGAGCTGCGCCGCAGATCGAACTCCCAGTGCTAATCATGTCATCGAACATCAAGCAGATCTTACCTTCGACAGGCCCGCCGATAATATTTTTTTGCTTCGTCTCGACTGCATTTTCTCGTCGTTTATCAACGATTGCAAGTCGCCCTCCAAGGCGTTTGGAGTGGCCGATCGCTCGCTTGATACTCCCTTCATCGGGGCTGACGACGACAATATTCTGGCTATCGTAATTCCGGTCGCGGAAATAGCTTGTGAGGACTGGTGCTGCATACAGATGATCGACTGGGACATCAAAGAAGCCTTGAATCTGTGGGGCATGCAAGTCCATCGCCAGCACACGATCGGCACCGGCGCGTGTGATCAAATTCGCAACTAGCTTCGCGGTGATCGGAACGCGCCCTTCGTCTTTCCGATCCTGACGGGCATATCCATAGTATGGGAGGACCGCGGTGACTCTCGCTGCACTAGCTCGCTTGCATGAGTCGATCATGATCAACAATTCGAGCAAGTTATCGTTTACCGGCGGGCACGTCGGTTGAACCAAGTAAACATCGCGTCCACGCACGTCATCTTCGATTTTGCAGAAGTTTTCGCCGTCTGGAAACTTGCCCAGCGAAATGGATCCAAGTTGTAGATGCAAAAAATCGCAAATATCGCGAGCAAGTTGGGGGTTCGCTCGTCCAGAAAAAATCTTTAGTTCGTGCATGCGTACCCCAATTCCTGCATCTTGGCTTCCACCGAGCCAAGCTCGTCAATCGTATTGATACTCAACGCTTCACACGGCTGAAGTACGGGATGAGCTTCGACGCGTTTGCCCGCTTCCAACAAACGTTGTGGGCAGTCAGTCAAGTAGTACTCGCCCTGCGAATTTTCATTCCGCAATTGCCCGAGCGCCCAAAGCAAATCTTGGGCATTAAACAGATAAGTACTCATGTTGACTTCACAAATCGTCAACTCTTTGGGAGTCGCATCTTTGTGTTCTACGATGCGCAAGAAACGTCGATGAGCGTCTCGAACAATTCTCCCCAAACCTTGGGGATTGTCTTTTACCAAGGTCCCCATTAAGCAACTCGTATCCATCGATTCGTAAAGGCGAAGTAGCGTCGAAATCGACGACGCCTGAACAAGCGGTGAATCGCCTGCAACGATCAGGACTGGCCCTTGCGTTTCGGACAGCTGCTCGCGACACATTTGGACAGCATGACCTGTCCCAAGCTGCTGTGATTGCAATGCAAATTCGACGCCCGATCGACCAGCCAGTTCGCTTCGAACAAGGTCATCACGGTAGCCAACAACGACGATTTTTCGCTGGATTCCAGCTTCTTGCAAGGCGTCTAACACCCAGTGGATCATGGGGCGACCTAACACTGGGAAAAGCACTTTCGGAAGTTCGCTCTTCATCCGAGTGCCTTTTCCGGCGGCAAGGACAATGGCGGTAGGGGCTGCGTTCATTTATACCAACTCTCAACTTCGCTCTCTAACGATCGGAATGCGGGTCAGGAGGAGTATCTTAGCGATCCTTCAGAGACTTAACAGCTTGCCTTGCACGAATCAGAAATTCTGCCTTCGATTCCCCGGCTTCCAAAAAGATCGGTTTTCCTAGCGTGATCGAGCTGAGCAACGGAACCGGCAAGACCTCGCCTCTCGGCAAAATCCGGTTGAGATTCTCCATATAAACGGGGACAAGTTCTAGATCTGGCCGTTTTTTCGCAAGATAATACAACCCGCTCTTGAAATCGCTCATCTCACAATCGGCCGACCGGCTTCCTTCCGGAAAG
>JANPLJ010000668.1:0-1623 GCA_031426475.1 Pirellulaceae bacterium
CGAATTCGTCAGAATTTGGAGGCAGCTTGAAAGACGATGTTTACTTCGTTTCCTCCGAAGTCTCACGATATCGGCTACACATTGAAACCGAAACTTGAAGTTGGACAAAGCATACCTATATTTGGAGGAATTTGATTTATGAAGGCACTCTGTTGGCACGGTATTGGTGACGTTCGAATCGATGACGTACCAGACCCCAAAATACAGCATCCCCGCGACGCGATCATTCGAATTACCGCCAGTGGAATCTGCGGCTCGGATTTACACTTACTTAATGGCTTTGTTCCTACGATGGAGTCCGGTGACATCCTCGGTCATGAACCGATGGGAGAAGTTGTAGAAGTTGGCAAGGAGATTACGAATCTCAAGCGTGGCGACCGAGTCGTCGTACCGTTTACCATCGCCTGCGGAAGTTGCTTCTTTTGTCAGAAAGATTTGTTTTCGCTTTGCGACAACTCGAATCCCAATGCCGAAATCGCGCGAAAGCAAATGGGACATTCACCCTCGGGACTTTTCGGATTCTCGCACATGTTGGGGGGGATTCCAGGAGGTCAAGCGGAGTACCTACGTGTACCATTCGCTGACGTGGGGCCAATCAAGATCGAGTCGGGATTGCCGGATGAGAAAGTGGTATTCCTGTCGGACATTTTTCCAACGGGATACATGGCGGCGGAAAACTGTCAAATGGAAAAGGGGGATACGATCGCCGTTTGGGGATGCGGACCAGTCGCTCAGTTTGCAATTAAAAGCGCATGGATGCTGGGAGCTGGACGAGTTATCGCCATTGACTGTGTCGACGAACGATTGGCGATGGCTGCGTCACAAGGCAAAGCCGAGACGATCAATTTTGAGAACGTGTCGGTTTACGATCGACTCATGGAGATGACAAAAGGACGCGGCCCCGATAGATGCATTGATGCCGTGGGATGCGAAGCACATGCCTCCAGCTCTTTAACCGCGATCATGGATAAAGCCAAGGAGCAGGTCAGGCTCCAAGGTGATCGCCCCTACGTCTTGCAAGAAGCCATCAAAAGCTGTCGTAAAGGGGGAACGATATCGATGCCCGGTGCTTATGTCGGCGGCTCAGATTCAGTACCACTGGGAGCATTCATGAATAAAGGGCTGACACTAAAAACCGGTCAAACCCACATGCAGCATTATATGAAACGGCTTCTTGAAATGATTGAATCCAACAAAATCGACCCCTCGTTTGTGATCACGCATCGCGTCAAACTCAAAGATGCGCCAGAAGCCTATAAAACCTTCCGCGATAAAAAAGACGGATGCATCAAAGTCGTGCTCTACCCATAACGGGACTGTCGCGTCGAAAAAACTTTTTTTTGGTTGCTCGCCTTGACTACTACTTTGGTTAGTCCGGGGTACTGGGGGATAAAATTTTCGGTTTGGTGATTAAGCAACTCCGTGCTCGTGCTCAACGAAACTGTGCTCGTGATCGAACGCAATCGCCGTTGGGACGATTCGAGAACTGAAGATGAAACTGGCGAGAATTTTCTCGATGCTGAATTGAATCGGGATGAGATTGTAAAAGAGCTGAGAACCAGAAGCGGGGTACTGTATCAGCGAATGTCGAGCACCGCCTTCGGCTGAGCACGGAAGGTCGAG
>JANPLJ010000669.1:0-2064 GCA_031426475.1 Pirellulaceae bacterium
TTGTCTACAAAGAGCGCGTCCCGGAGATCAAAGCTGGCGGCCGTCCGGTCTACGCGAGCCCTGTTGTCGCCAATGGCAAGCTTTACATACAGACACGCTGGGATGGTGTGCTTGTTCTGGACGCAAAGCCCGTCTTCAACGTCGTGTCACAAAATCAATTTTCAGGCGACGACAGCGATTTCAATGCGACTCCCTCGATCAGCAACAACCAGATTTTTTTGCGGTCCAATCAATTCCTCTATTGCGTATCCGAAAATACGCAATGACTAACTCCTAACTCCTAACCACACACTTCCTCGGAGCTCAGTTTATGAAACGGTGGATTACGAAATTTAGTTTTATTGTGCTTACTGGATCAGCGATCGCCATCGCGCAGCCGCCTGGCGGCCCTGGCGATCAAGGACGCGGCGGACCTCCTGGTGGAGGCGGGCCGGGAGGTGGCGCGCCTCGGACGAGCCCGATGATAGAAGCCCTTGATGCCGATCATGATGGCGTTATCAGTGCCGATGAAATCAAAAATTCTGTTGCCGCGCTGATGTCGCTCGACAAGAACAAAGACGGCAAGCTAACCGATGATGAGTTTCGACCTCAGGGTGGTCGACCTGGTGGCGGGGGCAGTGGTGGTGAAGGAGGAGGCGCAGGCCGAAGGCCGGGCGGACCAGAAGGCGAAGGCGGCCCACCTCGTGGACCGGGTGGCGAAGGCGGTCCTCCGCGTGGACCGGGTGGCGAAGGCGGTCCTCCGCGTGGACCGGGTGGCGAAGGTGGTCGAGGTCCTGGTGGTGGTGTTCCGGGCGGACCTGGCGGTGAGGCTGGACGAGGTCCAGGGGGGCCTGTCCCTGGACGCGGTGGACCTGGTGGACCTGGCGGCGGCGGACAAGGACTCACCGTGAATCCCGATCGAATGCTGACGCATGCCATGGAATTCGACGCTGACAAGGACGAGAAGCTAAACAAAGACGAGATGCAGAAGTTCATCGCTAATTTTATTCAGCGACACGGTAATCAAGGCGGTGGCGGACCGGGAGCCGGTGGACCTGGCGGTGGCGGACGAGGTGGACCTCCGGGCGGCGGCCGTCCCGCCGAAGGTGGAGACCGACCCGAGCGGCCTCGTCGACCCGAGTAACATTCGTATCTAGCACGAATTCAAGTGAATAGGCGATGGGTGCTTGCACCCTTCGCCGCAAGACGGAGGTACACAAGCCGACGTTAGCCACTAAACTCCGAATCGCCATAGTTTAAAATGAACATATATCGACACTTCTCGCTGATCGCCGGTACCTGGTTCCCAGGCTCCTGCCTGGGAACCCAACGAATTGCAGGCTCTGCCTGCCGTTGCGCCGTTGGATGAAGGTCGATTCGGGAGGCGGAGCCTCCAAGACAATGCGTTCCCAGGCGGGAGCCTGGGAACGAGCCGAATCGCACCGGCGATCAGCGTGAAGTGCCCATATATCATTAGTGTCAAGAAGGTGAATCATGAACTCAAACCTCACGACTTTCCTCTCCAAATCACGTCGTCAATTTCTGCGACAAAGCATTGCAACCGCTGCGATGGCACGGCTCACTATTCCTTCGGTATCATCTGCCACGGCACAGGAATCGCGTAGTTCTGCCGAGTCAACGCCCAAGGCCAAGGCGAGCGTTTTCGTCGCATCCGAATTCAATCATATTGCATTCGATACACCGCGGCGCGAGGAAGCAATCGCTTTCTACGAAAAGACGTTTGGAATGACCAACATCTCACACGGTCGTACGGTTCGAGATACGTTTTTACACTTCGAAAAAGGCTTTATGAATCTTGGCGAAGTGAATTCGGCTGGACTGAACCACTTTTGTCTTGGTATCGAAAATTTCGATCGAGACACCGCCTTTCGAATTTTAAATCTACTTGACCTAAAGCCGTTTCTCATGGGCGGGAACAACCTGCACATCTACGATCCGGATGGTCTGAACGTACAGATTCAGGAGACCGGTCACGGCTATGGTCGAATCGATCCAAGCGAATTGACGCAGTCCAAAAAGGGAATCATGGAGACGAAGTCCATCAACCATTTGTCGCTCACCGTA
>JANPLJ010000670.1:0-1717 GCA_031426475.1 Pirellulaceae bacterium
TAATGCTGGAAGTGCCTGAGCTATTTCCTTTGACCCCTGACGCACGAATGCTCTGAGGCTACCCTCTCCAATCTTTCGTTCACTCATTTTTCAATACCTTTCTCAGCGAGAACTTTGGTCAAACTCGTCCATCAACACCTGATGTTCAATTTCTGCATCTTGGAGCTGCCTCACGCGCGCCCTCATTCGATGATTCGTCATTGTGCTCTCGATCGCACCCGCAAACCCAGCAGCGATAAAGAAGATCAAAAGGCAAGGGGCCTTTAGCGGAATGAAGATCATGGAGCAAAGGATGATGAAGATCGGTTCAAGCGAATCTTTTGCTGTCTGCTCGCTGACCGGCAGAAAGTCACAAATAATCGGCCAGCCGTTATAGCGAGAGTGAACCCGATGAAAACTTCGATCCTTCTTGTAAGCGACGGAACGATGCCAAAAATTCATTCCCAACCAAGCAAAGAAGACCCATACGAATGGCTCCGAAAAGGCCGCTTCAATCATCACTGCGTAGTAAAGCCAGAAAAAAACCAATACCGAGCGCTGTCGATAGCCCAAAATGTCTTATGCCAAAGCATCGCCGAGTGAACATATGAGGAACACTACCTAATGCTTGGAATGTCACTCGAAAACAAAATTCCATGAATCGTAGATCTGCCATGGGGCTGAACCCCACATCATCGGGACGTGAATTGTTCATTTTGATACCTCAGAAACCTTGTTGAATGGATACTCTCATGTATGAATCGCCGGTACGTTTCCATCGTCTTCCACCTTGAAAGACGATCGCGTCGGCGTAGCCGTGTGGCCTTCCGCCCTTTGTTAGTGCAACGAAGTCCGATGGTTGCACGATAAATTCGAAGGCCTCTGAAAAACTTGCCGTCACTTGAGCTTCCTCACCGAACAACGAATAGCTGTCCTGCGAGGGTGGAGCGATGGACGCCGATCGCATACGAAGCTTTCTGCGGCCAATCAATTCGGCGCACCAGTTATTTGAAACTGGATCGGAATTTTGATGTAGAATTTTTGTTTGTGCTAAACCAAGGATAGAGTCAGTCGCCGCTCTACCAGCCTCATCGCCGCCGAGTGCAACATAAACATTGCTGATATTCTGCGTCAGCCACAGATTGACGCATTTGCTCGATCTTGCCGTTGCCGCAAAATGCATATCCCTGACAGATAAGAATCCCTGCGCTTCATCGATATAGAGAAAACATGGTCGGTCTTCATCCGGCTTTCGTTGCTCAATTCGCTGTTGAACTTGGGCTTTCCAAATCGTCTGCGCTATTGTCCCCACACCGCCATATACCTTCGTCGGCAGATTCACGACGATGATCTTTCCATCCAGTATCGCGTCGGGCGTGATCGTCGTGGATTGGCTGAAAAGTTGGTAGAGTTTTCCTCGACAGAAGAGATCGAGTACCCCCATCAGACTGGATTCAATGACTGAACGAGTCTTCTCAGCCAAGCCTGCAAAACTGTTAATAAAATACTCTTCGACCTGCTCCAAATCGTGCAAGGCCGCGTCATCCTGTAGTCGCTTCTTAGCGACATCGATAAGCATGCCGACAATGTTGGACTTATAAAAGTCCGGACTTCGTGCTTGCTCTCTCGATCTCGGCGCTTCCCGGATGACCTCGACGATATGTGAAATCCATACTGACCCCTTAGCCAATAAGACGAGGTCAATCGCATTGCGGGCGAATTCGCGTCTTGCAAAGAC
>JANPLJ010000671.1:0-3234 GCA_031426475.1 Pirellulaceae bacterium
GAGAATTCTGTCTGCTCCAGGTCTCTCGTTTCGTGCTCGATGGCTCCAGTCCATTGAGACGACATTGGAATCGTTGACCGCCGATGATAGTGTCAAAGTCTCTCAAGCGATCGCGATCGCCAAGCCCGGTGGGCTTGGTCAAGTTGATCAAATGGATGTTCAGCAATGTCCGCCTTCGGATTTGTTGGCCGCGATGCATTTAGCGGCAGCCTGGGACGACGTTGCGAAGCAATACACGACATGCTACTCGGATGTTTTTGCACTGGCCGAACGAATCGATTTCTATCGCCAAGCGAAGCAAATCGGATGGTTTGATTCACTGAGTGTCGTTCACGTGGAACGATTGGCCAGCCACGGCGATACACTGATCGCTCGAAAGAATGAGATGGGCGTTGTCGGCGAAGTGAAAAGACTAGCCAAATTGGCAACGCATTCTGGCCTCTGGAGCAAGGAAGACGGGACGCATCGACCTGAGTTCCGTGCGCTGGATGATTTCCTGAGATCCGATGGGCATCGCCGCAATCCCGGCACAACCGCCGATCTGCTCGCCGCCGCCGTCTTCGTCTGCTTGCTGTGTGAATACAATACAACCGAATCGTAGCCGAAGTCGTCAGACTTTGGACGAATCGCAGTTGACCATGTGTTTCGAGCGTCGTCTGAATTCTAACGATTTCGGCTACGCTCAAATAAAAAGCGTCACTAGTCACCACTCACCACTTTCTAAACCTCAGCCAAACTGAAATGATCGATGATGACAACCGCCCAACCAACCTACCGAGTCTTGCTCCAGAAAGAGCAGCTCGTTTTTTCGGCCGCTCATTTCATCACCTTTGCTGGTGATATTTGCGAATGCCTGCATGGCCACAACTATGGCGTTCGCGCCGAGGTCGAAGGGCCGCTCGACGAAAATCGCTACGTCGTCGATTTTATTGCCTTTCGCGACACGTTGGCCGAGATCATCAAGCAACTGGACCATCACATGTTGCTTCCGACGAAACATCCGATGATTCATGTGGAACCCGATGGCGAAGAAGTCGTGGTTCGATTCCGCAAAAAGCGATGGGTTTTCCCGCGTGAAGACTGCCAATTGCTCCCGATCGGCAATACGACGGCCGAGGAGATTGCCGGTTGGATCGGTCATGAGGTGCGGGAAAAGATGAAGCCGAAGGTCGGTTCAGCTCTGACTATGATCGAAATCGGAGTCGACGAGAATCACGGCCAATGGGGATACTGCCGTTTGCCGTGGTAAAGCGAACCGACAAACGTGGGTCAGCGGCTCCGTCCGCTGACAATGAACCGGCCCGTAAAACCAAAAGCTAACAGCGGGCGGAGCCGCTGATCCACCGAAGGCGACATACTGGAACTAGGCTTTGTTTCTAAACAGGTAACTACGCTCGCCAGAGCGTGGTTCTTCAGAGGGATTTCCACGTTCTGGCGAACGTAGCTACCTCCAATTCGATCTTTAAAAACAAAGCCTAACGGTTCTTACGACTAGGCTAGCTTGCGTCAGGAACTTGTAGAATAGCTAGCCGTCGGTCCGATCCAAAGCGATGCGTTCGACAAGTCATCGTGCATCGGAGGATCGTTTGGCCCTACCCGTCAGTCCAGGAGTTCGCAAAGCCGCTGTCTTGCTTATGGCTTTGGAGGAAGACGAAGCTGCCATGCTGATGTCGCGATTGCCGCTTCAGCAAGTCGAGGCGGTGTCGTTGGCGATCGCGCAGATGGACGAGGTCAGCGGCGTCGAGCAAGAGAAGATCATCACCGAGTTCTTCAGCAGCCAGCCGAGCGCTCTTGTCACAAGCTCGGGGGGGCTCGATCGAGCCAAGTCGCTTGTCAAAAAAGCGCTAGGCAAAGATGCGGGCGATATGATCTGTTTGCTGCAGCAGACGCTCGAATCGGTACCGTTTAGTTTCCTTCAAAAAGCGGACGCGCAGAATATTCTTTCGTTCATCATGGATGAACATCCGCAAACGGTAGCATTAGTTATTTCGCACGTGCCACCAGCAACCGGTGCCGCGATCCTGACTGGGCTTCCGCCCCAGAAACAACTAGGGGTCGTGCGTCGCATTGCCGAGATGGGGCAGACGAGCCCTGAGGCGATCGTGGAAGTCGAAACGGCCTTGGAAATGCGAATGGCCATGTTCATGAGTCAATCGTTCCAAAAGGTCGGCGGTGTTCCAGCTGTCGCCGAGATTCTGAATGTTTCCGATCGCGCCACCGAACGTAACATTCTGGAATCGTTGGCCACCGAGAGCAGCGAACTAGTATCCGAGATCCGACGTTTGATGTTCGTCTTCGAGGATATCTCGAAGCTTCAGGACAAAGACATCCAGTCGATCCTCAAGAACGTCGAAACGGCTCAATGGGCGATGGCACTCAAAGGTGCAAGCCAAGGTCTACAAGAAAAAGTCATGCGGAACATGTCGACACGTGCTGCCGAAATGCTCAAAGAAGAAATGAGCTTCTTGGGACGCGTCAAAGTATCCGATGTCGAGGGCATCCAGCAAAAGATTGTCGATATCGTTCGATCGCTAGAAGATTCCGGCCAGCTCTCAAGGCCAAGCGCCGAAGGCGAAGAAGAATTCGTGGCAT
Source organism: Pirellulaceae bacterium (assembly GCA_031426475.1). Lineage (GTDB taxonomy): Bacteria > Planctomycetota > Planctomycetia > Pirellulales > Pirellulaceae > JAIYDQ01. Next base: position 2,593 of record JANPLJ010000671.1, read on the forward strand.
AGCAACTGACTTGTGGAGTATAAATAAGTTGTAGCGTTTTCCACTCGCCCACCACATTGAGGAAATCAAGTATGTCTGAAGCCGATATCACGTCTGAAGCGGAAGCCGCTGCAGCTCAAAAAGAACAACTTCGACTTGCGATGAAAGCCTTTCGCAAACGCTTGAAGCTAACGAAGCTCGACGATGAATCGCGACTAGGCCGTAGCCCTCTGTCGGGCGGAGGCCGCTCCGGCGTCGTCGCCATCACGCCACCCAACCAGTTTCCTAAAGAGATCTGGGAAGAGCTGGTCGAACAAGGCAAACTCAAACGCGCCGGCCGCGGCGTCTACGAGCTAGTCGAACCCTAGATCGCCGAAACAAGAGCCCGGAGCGTAAGCGACGAACAGTCTTCGCAAGAGCCGGAAGCGTAAGCGACGAACCCAAAACTGAAACAAAAACCGGAAGCGCAAGCGACAATCCCAAAACGAATTCATCATTTCTCCGAACCGATCTCACATGACGAGGCTCTTCGCTTACGCTTCAGGCTCTTGTTTTCGCACTTCGATCCGTGCAACCATCGTATGAAGCTCTCCCGGTTCCATCTCGATTGATTGCTCACCGACGTTCGCCGTTTCAATACAAACCATCCCAGGCCATTCGTCG
>JANPLJ010000672.1:0-9397 GCA_031426475.1 Pirellulaceae bacterium
CGATGCGATTCGTTTTCTCCTCGCAAGACGCTTGCAAAACTCGATCCATCCAAGCCATGCTTCGCTTGGGATTTTTGCTCTCCGACCAACTCGAGCAGCGTCGGAAGCACATCCGCATATTGAACCAATGCATCGGTACGCTTGCCGACGGGAATGCGGCCTGGCCATCGCGCGATCAATGCGGTATGTAAACCTGTATCCCACGATGTCCATTTACAACCCGGGAACTGCGAACCTTGTTCCGACGTAAAGATGACAAACGTATCTTTCTCTTTCCCGGACTCTCGCAACGTCGCGAGGATCTCGCCGACTTGCCCATCCATGTACGTGATCTCGGCGAGATAACTTGAATAGTCTTCACGCGTTCGAGGAGTGTCTGCGATATTTGGCGGCAGCTTTACTTGCTTAGGCGGATATTGACTGGCATCGCCCATGACCCATGGAATGTGCGGTTCCACAAGAGCGACGACCAAACAGAACGGATCAACGGCGCTTCGAGTGATAAATTCGCGGACGCTATCGATGTCGTGAGCTTGCGTTGGATTGCGAGTGCAGCTGAGATCGAAACCCTTGAGGTAGTCGAAAGGAAACGAATCCGTCGGAAGCACATGCACTTTGCCAGCGAGTCCAACTCGATAGCCCAGTGGCCGGAGATGGTGCGGTAAGCTCAACGTCCCTGGGCGACACGCCGAGTGATTCCAGGCACAACCGTTGCGCATCGGATACTGCCCGGTGAACAATTCGGCACGACAAGGCTGGCACATTGCCGAACTCAGATAAGCCCGGTTGAACGTCAAGCCCTCCTTCGCAAAAGCATCGATATTGGGCGTCTTCGCGTTTTGCCCTCCGTAGATCGGCAAATCACTCTGCGTGCAGTCGTCTGCCATGATGATCAGTACGTTCGGCTTCTCAGCACCGAACGCATCGCGAAGATCGACACCCAACGCGAGGACAATCGCAGTCGAACTCCAACTCAATGTTTTCATTGCAAATCGATAGATTTGTGAGGTTTTCATTTTCTTTAACTTCTTTGCGAAGGAGCGGTCTGAAGGGAATCGATTATAGCGACTTTCACGCCTCTCCGTGGTTGGTCAAATTGGCTGCAAATTGGCTCGAAGAAAGTGGCATAGTCGTTGGGTACCCGTCTTGCAATTTGGTAAGATTTGTATTGCTACTCGGGTAATTAAGTATTGGTAAACAAAATGTTATCTAAGCTTTACTGAAAGGTAGTTTCTATGGCTAACTCCATCCAAGTCGGACAACGCCGCAACATTGCTTTTTGCGGTCATGGGTCAAGCGGTAAAACGAGTCTGATCGATGCGTTGCTCGTCAGCACGGGCGCTGTCAAAGGACATCATAGTGTCGAAGACGGAACGAGCATTTGCGATTTCGACCCTGAAGAGAAGGCGCATAAGCATACCGTCGAAGCCAAGGTCACGCATTGCGAGTACAAAGGCACTCATTTTTCTTTGCTAGACACGCCCGGTTACGCGGACTTCATTGGACAGACCATCGGAGCGTTTGCCGGAGTCGATTGTGCCGTAATCTGCATCCATGCGCACGCCGGCGTCGAAGTCAATACGCGGCGCGTTTTTCATGCGGCCCGACAGGCTGGCCTGCCAACCATTCTATGTATCTCGCGATTGGATGGTGACAACATCGATTTCGCCGGCTTAGTCAAACAGATCATCAGTTCTTTTGGCGACGCGTGTGCCTTGATGAATGTCCCCCAAGGTATCAGCGCCAACAATTCCGGTGTTATCAGCGTTTTAGATCCACCGCGAGACACCAGCGGAGCCGTCGTCGATATTGCACAAGTTCGGGAGCATCTCGTGGAAACGATTATAGAAGTCGACGAAGCGATGATGGAGAAATATTTTGAAGGTGAAGTCCCGTCGGTCGATCAGTTGAAAGCGGCCATCCCCCAAGCCGTCTTGAGTGGTCATTTGATCCCTGTCTTTTGCGCATCCTCCAAGCAGAAAATCGGGCTCGACGAGTTGCTCGCCGGATTATCGCTGTGTGCTCCAGCTCCCAATGCCATCACGCGGCATGGCACTACGCAATATGGACAAGAAATAGATGTCGTAGCCGATTCGGATGCTCCGCTAGTCGCGCGAGTCTTCGAGACACACATCGATCCGTTTGTACAAAAGCTCAGCTTCATTCGCATTTATAGTGGGACACTTTCCAAAGACCAAAACGTTCATGTCTGTAATTCGAAAACGACGATTCGGATTCCACAGCTCTTCGAGATCCAAGGCAATCAGACGGCGGCCATCGAAAGAGCAGAAGCGGGACAGATCGTTGCCGTTGGCAAGGTTGAAGAACTCCATACCGGGACGATGTTGGGCGATACGTCGTTGCCACCCATTCCTTTCCCAAAACCGATGGTCGGTTTGGCTCTTTCGCCACGCAGCCATGGAGATGAGAACAAACTCGCTGTGGCTCTTCACAAGTTGATGGAAGAGGACGCAACGATACGACTGGACCGAGACGTTCAGACGAGTGAAATCGTTATCGTCGGAATGAGCGAGTTTCATTTGAAGCTCATCCTGGAACGAATGCACTATCGCGATCGGCTCGACGTCGACACCAAGGATCCGAAGATACCCTTTCGTGAGACGATTCAGAAGAACGCCGAAGGTTCGTATCGACATCGGAAACAGAGTGGCGGCCGAGGTCAATTCGGAGAAGTTCATATTCGGATGTTCCCACTTCCGCTGGGCACAAACATCGCCGAGTTTGCGACCAAGGAACGCTTTCCAAGCATGAAGCATATGCACTACGACGAAAGTTGTAACTTCCTATGGATCGATTCGATCGTGGGTGCCTCGATACCAGGGAATTTTATGCCCGCTATCGAAAAAGGCTTCAAAGAACGAATGACGAAGGGCATCATCGCAGGCTACCCGGTTCAAGACGTCGCTGTCGAAGTTCATTACGGTAAACACCATCCCGTCGACTCGAGCGAAGCGGCTTTCAAGATCGCGGGAGCAATGGCCTTTCGAAACGTCTTTCGCGAGGCCGTCCCATGCTTGATGGAACCGTTCGTCCGTATGGACGTCACGACTCCCGAAGCCAGCGTTGGAGATATCTATAGCGACATGAGCAGCCGAAACGGACGAGTCTTAGGAACGGAAGCGATCGGCGGCGGGTACCAAGTGATTCACTGCGAGGTACCCTTCCGCGAAGTCCTGCATTACAGCCGTACGCTCAGCAGTATGACCGCAGGCCAAGGGAGCTACACGATCGAACTCGATCACTACGAAGCCATGCCGGCCGGCGTGCAGCATCAGTACATGAACCAGGTGAAACAGCACGAGGAAGAACTGGTGTAGCCAAAGTCGTCAGACTTTGGACGAAGCGCATGAATCGCGGTCTTTCGAGCTTCATCCGGATTCTTACGAATCCGGCTACGAGAGGAGATCGAATCGGATCGAATCTACGCATTGAACTTGGCAAAATCGGCCGTTCGGGCATAATAGTATGCCTGTCTATAAAGTTTCCTCAGTCTTGCTTTACCGATTGTTGTTGAATGAACACTTCCGAACTTGTCTCACGCACCGATGGCCTCGATCAGCGAATCCTCTTGCTGCGAGGCTCTCTTTGACTACGACAACAAAGTAGCCACGATAGCAGAGTTCGAAGCCAAAATGACGGAACCCGATTTCTGGAACAACCAGGAGCGGGCTCAGCAAACCGTCAGTGACCTAAAGTCGTTGCGGAGTGTCGTTCAGCCGCTTCGCGATGCGATCTCGCGGTTGTCGGACATGCGCGAGTTGATCGAAATGGCCGCCGAGGAACCTGGGCTTGAAGCGGACATCGTTGCCGAACTTCAATCGCTAACGACCGTGATCGAGCAACTTGAACTAGCGGCACTTCTCAACGGTCCGCTAGATAACTGTGGTGTTATTCTGAGTGTCCATGCCAGAGACGGGGGCCTTGACGCCAACGACTGGGCAGAAATTCTGCTCGGTATGTATCTCCGATGGGCCAAGCATCATGGTTACGAAGCCGAGCTCTTGGATCGATCAGACAACGAAGAAGCCGGGATCACTCAAGCAACCGTTGCCATTCGAGGTCCCATGGCTTACGGCTATTTGAAAGGCGAGGAAGGAATGCATCGCCTGGTCCGAAATAGTCCTTTCAATGCCGATGGAAAACGACAGACAAGTTTTGCCGCAGTCGACGTATCACCTGAAATCAATGATTCAGTAGAGATCGACATTCCAGAAAAAGACGTTCGCGAGGATGTCTACCGTGCTTCGGGGGCCGGTGGCCAGCATGTGAACAAAACAAGTTCGGCGATTCGGTTGACGCACATTCCTACTGGAATCGCCGTACAATGCCAAAACGATCGAAGCCAGCACAAAAATCGCGCTCAAGCATGGAAAATGCTCAAAAGCCGTATGGCTCGCGTGGAGGAAGATAAGCGTGAAGCCGAACAAGCAGTCAAGTACAAGAACAAGGCCCGCGTCGGTTTCGGCTCGCAGATTCGCAACTACTTCCTGCATCCTGATCAGCGCGTCAAGGATTCGCGAACAGGATACTCAGTCGGCAACTTTCACGCGGTAATCGATGGCGAAATTCAAGGTTTTCTAGACGCATACCTGCAATGGCGAGCAGCCGAAGAGACACCCGCGTGACCGATTCGAATTCAAGTTTCGCGGATTCGTCCGAGAGTCTTCTAAACTACGACGACTGTATCGCAGACAACCACTCCACGTCCGGACCACTCGTCGCCCGATGCTTTACCGCTGGCGATCGCACGGGGCATTGCGTATGGTGGCTGGAGAATGACAAACCCTATTTGATTCTCAAGAGTGTCGAAGGAAATCCAAGTCAAGCTTGGCCAGAAAGCTCACCATTTCAACAGATCGTTTGCGAAAACGTCGGAGCCGGTGGCAAGCCAGTGCTGCTCGGGGTCGGCATGGCAGGCAAGGCACACTGGTCAGCCACCATCGAAGGTGATTCGATGACTGAAGCAATCGCCATGGATATCGCCTGTCGAACAGCTGCTGTTCCCGAATACTTGGGCTCCACTTATTGGATTCCCGAAATATGGCGCGTAGCCGCTCACACAGATCAACGATTGCTTCTAGAACACCCAGATGGATTCCAAGTCGCGATCGATTCGATTGGAAATACGCCCCTTGCTTTTGAAAATCAAAAACTGCTCATCAGCCCAACGATCGACCCAACGCATCATCAACGAGGCCAAACCTATCGTTGGCGATATGCCATTCGCACGTTGAAGCTTTGAACAAGTTCGCTTCCAGCTTAACACCAGTCAGCTCGTCCAGCCCAGAGCGCGACACATCCCTGCCAATTGGCTTGCGCCCAGCCGGCGATGTCGTTACCAATTCCTCGATCGAATTCGGACAAAGAACAGCGTCATGATGCTTGCAATAATTGCAGCAAAGGCTCGTGTATTGACCAAATAGCCGATGCGAGGAGACTCCACGATCGCGATGAGAAACATCGGGTAAAAGAGCTGTCCGACCAGGGAGGACTTGCAGTAGGCACGGAAGAGAACGCGGGCGACGAAGGCCATTGCCATCCAATAGACAATAAAGCCGATCAGTCCAAAATCGATAAGAGGAATAAAGATCCCGCTTCCATTGTTCAACTCTTCTGTTGAATATTGCTTTAAGCTTTCGAAATACTCCCCTTCTGGATTGCGGCCGAAAAACCTTTCGTACGAAATTGATTCTGGGAGCAACGGAAAATGCCAGAATGAAACGATCGAGAAAAAGGGACATGGCAAAACACCAATCTGCTGAAACAGAAGCGCACCATTATTCAATGCGGTCACGTAATACGCCGACAAACGGCTCACAATGAACTGCCAAAAGTTGTCGTAGCTGTTCTGATAGTACTGCCACGAGCGGAAGTACTCTCCGAAAGCGAAGAGCAAGAAAAGACTCGTACCCGCTAGCGTGGGACCAAGAAAGTTAAGCTGTTTCTTTCGGGTAAAAGGCGAATTGGTATACCAACTCGCGATAAAAGCCAATATTAACGGCATGACAAACTCAATGATGGCGAGTCGTTCCGATAACAGAATTCCACGCGTCAAGCAGAAAACCAAAAGCAGCCGAAACATCCAACGTTCGAGGAAGCTGACCGATTTCAAGGCGGTGTATATACACGCAACAGTAATTCCGCACTGGGTCAGAGACGTGACGCCTGGAATTCGAACAAATGTATTCTTGATCGTGTCGGCCATTTCCGCTTCGCCAACGACGAACGCGAGCAACATGTCTGGGCTCAGTCCGTGGAAAATTGCACTCGCCAACCAAATGGAGTAGCCCGCAATGGAAATTGCGCAAACTATCTTAAAGGCTACGTTCAAATTGGCGCTTGGATATGTGTAATCAAGCGACAACTGGGATGCCATCCCCAAATAATTGCCTAGCGCGAATGCGATCACCGCGACCAAGACAATCCCGAACTCGGTTGGTCCGAAGTATTTGGCTGCACCCCAAAGGCTGTAAAGCGAGTCGTCCACCCACCAAGCGATGCTGGCCATCGCAATGTTCAAAATGACGAAAATGTATACCGGTCGTAGCCACCACGGAGTTTCCAATGGGTGAGCAGAGTCGGTCATATTAGCTCCTCTCATTGGCTGCAAGACATTCGAAATTCGCGTCGAAGGTATGCGAAGGTAAATGGTTTCGTCTGCTTCGACCACCAAAGTGAAGACTGCGCTGCGGCAATGAGAAGATCACGGCAGCGAGTTGGAAGACGATGAAAAAGATGGCAACGCCGACGCTCAACTTTCTTGCGAGGTTACCGCACCGTTTGAGGGACCTGCCGCGTTCAAGTAAGACTTGGTCTTGCTTGAGTGCGTTCCGTATCCGTAGCCAATTCCGTATCTTTCATCGCCGCTACTCATTCGATCTTCCTCAAGAATGCTTGAATTGAGGACGATCCCGAGAACATTGGCCTGGACGGCATGCAACATCTCCATCATTTTTTGAACCTGAGGTCGACTGCGAGTGTTGAGTTGCAAGACTACCAGGACAGCGTTGCAAAGCCCACCGATAATACAAGGATCGGAAACGGCCAGAACAGGTGGGCAATCAAGAAACACGAATTCATAGTCTTTGCCGACTTCTTGAAGAAAATTCTTGAAAGCGTCTGAATCAAGGATTTCAGCAGGATTACTTGGAAGCGATCCCTGAGTCAAAATCGAAAGATTGGGCACTTCGCTTTGAACAATCACATTCTTGCGTTCTTCACGACCGGCTAGCAAGTCGGTTAGCCCGACTGGATTTGTTAATCCGAAGACTTTCGCCAGCGATGGTCTCCGCAAATCGCAGTCAACCAACAAGACTTTGCGTCCAGACTGAGCAATACTGACGCTAAGATTGGAAGCGACCGTTGATTTCCCATCACCGCTCAATGCGCTGGTGATGGCGAAGGTTTTCGCGTGGCTTTCTTTGGCTCGGAAGAAGAGCGTCGTACGAAGACCTCGGAAAATTTCTGCCGCTGCGGATTGTGGGCTGTGAAATGCGTGCACCTGCGGGCTAATCTTGCTGCCATGGCTCCGCGAACTAGCTACCGCATTGCGATTTGGCGATACTCGCGGAATTTGGGAAAGGATCGGGACGTCGGCGATACGTTCGATCTCGGAACGCGATCGAAGTTCTCGGTTTCGCCACTCGGAGAATCCGGCGCCACAGCACCCCAAAACTAAACCGGCAAGAGTTCCAAGGACCAAGCAAATGGAAAGCTTTGGCCAAATTTCTTTTCCGGGCTGGGCCTCTTGAATGACTTCGTTGATTACCCCGGCATAGTCGCGTGCCATTCCGATCTCGGTCAGTCGATCTATCGTCGCTTCGTAAAGCTGGCGTTGACGAGTCACGTCGAGTCGCAAGGCCTCTCCTTCGAGCTCAAACTTTACTAATGATTTTGCTTTCTCCTCAGCCGCATCGCTTTGGGCTTGCAACTGGGCTTCTCGCTGTACGGACGCTTCGATATCGTGCCTGAGGATGGAGACATAGGAATCGACCAACTCCCTCGGGTCAATCATGTTTTCCTTATTCGAAAATTGAAGTCCGTCTCGCTTTTGGTTAAGAAATGTTTCGAGCACAGCTATTTGTTTGCGGACCGAGCTAAGCTCGGGATGGTCTGGGCCGAAATTTTCCTTTAAAACGGTCTCTTGTGTCTTAAGCCTTGTTAGCCCTTCGAACTCGCTTCGAGCCGATTCAAGTCGCGCCGGCTGTTGAGATTGAAACTGGGCTGTTTGTGCGTCGCCAGCAAACACCTGGAGAAAAATGCCGACGCGCTCCGCGTTATTCTCGTCGATCAGAGCAAGGCGTTCCATGTCGCTGCCTTTACGATCGTCGATTTCTTTTAAACGCGCCTCGACCAACGCGAGACGAGAAGCCTGTTGGCTTCGTTCGAGTCGAAGCTCGGTAAGAGCACTTTGGTATTGTTCGTACTGAAGCCGAAAACCATTCGTGCTTACTTCACCCGCGAAAAGCATCGGGTTGGCTTCCTTGAACTCTCGCATTTTCCTTTCGGCTGTGTTGAGACTTCCCTCCAGATTCCCTTTTGCGCGTTCGATAATATCAGCCGCTTCCGTGTTGACATCTCGAAACTTCTCATTGAGAAACGTCTCAAACTCCTTGACGACCGCCGCAACAATTTGACGCGCATCGTCGGCGTTATCGTGTCGGAATGCGACTTTGAGGACTTGAGCTGCTTTCGACTGGCCCTTGCCACCTCGAGAAACGTATATATTGTCGATAACATATTGAGTGATCGAAGATATTTCGTCGACAAAGACTTCCGATTGACGCTTTGCAGCCTCGATAACACTTGGAAGCTGTTCAAGCTTACCTTTGGTAAGTGCTGACTTCACGATTCGCGGGCTCTGCACCAGCATCATATGCGTTGCCAGCATATCCTGAGAAAGAGTCGTGTTATTCTGGTCTTGCCCCGCTTCGACTCCTCGGGCGGCTAGTGAAGCGTCTTTTGGTAGCAACAGCAATTGTGATGTAGATTCATAAACCGGCGGTGTCAGCAAATAGTATGCCCCTGAGGCCACGATCCCCAGTAAGATCGTCGAAGCCAAAAGCGTCCAATGCCGACGGAACAATTGCATCAAACCAAATTCGGTGCCTTCTCCAGAGCGTGATTTTTTCGAGTGCGTATCAGAATTTTGAGAAGCGTTGTCAATCATATCAGCTCAATCTACTTGCCCAAAAACAAAAACAAAACGGCATCAAGGATCACCATTTTGAAACGGATCTCGATACATGTCGAGACGCTTCCTGGATGATTGGGAATCATTATGGACAGACAAGGGACATCTGGCAGCAACAAAATAGCGTACCTCTTCATTTTCTCGATAATTCCCCTGCATAAAATGCCTAACTCGAAGAATCCG
>JANPLJ010000673.1:0-9197 GCA_031426475.1 Pirellulaceae bacterium
CCCGAAGACGGGGAGAGGGGGAGTAGGAAGCTGTAAGTAGTAAGTACTTTACGTTCTCCTCCAGCACTCTCAACTCTCAACCTCTCGAACAAACGCCATGCTTCCGACTGCACAGCTCACCGACGAAGAACGTTCGATATACGAATGGCAGATGTGGGTGCCGGATTTTGGCGAAGAAGGACAACGTAAGCTAAAGAATGCTTCGGTCATGGTCTCGAGAGTGGGTGGAGTCGGTTGCGCGGTGGCTTATCAATTGGCGGCGGCTGGCGTCGGACGGTTGGTTTTGGCGCATGGCGGTTTGGTGAAGCCGAGCGATCTCAATCGACAGTTGCTGGTCACGCATGACTGGATCGGCAAAAAACGGATCGAATCGGTTCGGCGGAGGCTTCTCGAATTGAATCCACGTTTGGAGATTGTTGCCATCGATGAGAACGTCCACGACGAGAACGCTGCTGGATTGGTGGCCCAAGCGGACTTAGTGGTCTCGTGCGCTCCGCTCTTTCCCGAACGATTCGCGATGAATCGACAAGCCGTCCTTCAGAACAAACCGCTCATCGAATGCGCGATGTACGATCTCGAGGCCCATTTGACGACGATCGTCCCCGGGAAAGGGCCGTGCTTGCAATGCATCTTCCCAGACGCCCCATCGACATGGACTCGCGAGTTTCCCGTTTTCGGGGCGATCGCCGGGACCGTTGGCTGTATGGGGGCGATGGAGGCGATCAAAATGATCGCTGGCTTCGGCGAATCGCTGGTAGGTCGTCTGCTTCGATTCGACCTTCGCGATATGTCGTTTCGAACATTCAATGTTGAACGTCAGACAAATTGTTGCGTATGCGGCGAGGCGTCAAGACGACTCTAGTTTTTTCGCTGCAAATTCGACTTTGTCGTAGACATCGGCAAGCGATACCACGCACTGGATCGATTCCAATGAATGCGATTGTTGGATTTGGTTCGTACTATGCTGTTTTATTAATAGATATACGGCCATCTTCTAAACGAAATTGCCTGTCTGCGAGCGTGTCGGCCTCGTCAGTGCTATGGGTTACGTGAAGGACCGTTACGTTGAGATCGCGATTGATTTTCTTCAGCAGCACTTGAATTTGATTTCGCGAGGTTTCGTCGAGAGCGCTCAATGGTTCGTCGAGCAATAAGACGGCGGGACGGAACGAGATCGCTCGACCGAGTGCGACGCGTTGCGATTCGCCACCGCTGAGCTTGTGAATCGAACGGTCCAGAAGATGGTTAATGCCAAGGACTTCGGCAAGTTCCTTGACTCGTTCGTCCATCATCGATCGCGACTGACTGCGAAGCCGCAGTGCGAATTCAAGATGAGCGCGAACATTCATGTTTGGAAATAGAGCCAAGTCCTGAGGGACGTAACCGATGGCTCGATCCGCAGGAGCCCAATCGGTAATGTCCGTATCATCGATAAGAATCTGACCAGTTTGGATCGTTCGAAGTCCACAAATCGCTTCCAGTATCGTCGTCTTCCCACGTCCGGTGCGCCCCATCAAAACCGCGTACTCTCCCTTCGGGATATACAGCGCGACATCCTTCAAGGCAAACGCGCCGGCATGAATCGAAACGTTTCGCAATTCGATCATACCGATGGCCCTGTTCCGAGAGCCCGCAACAAGAGCAAAACGACAACTGCCATCGCGACCATCAATAGCGAGACGGCGACAGCTGCGTCGAGTTCACCGACGCTGAGTTCCAAAAAGACGGTCGTCGAGAGGACTTCGGTTCGCATTCGGGTCGCTCCTGCGAATACAAGAATAGGTCCGAATTCTCCGAGTGCTCGTGCCCAAGTTACCGATCCCGAGGCGAGTATTCCTCGCCAAGCTTGTGGAAGTGCGATCTGCAGGAACGCTTGCCCCCGTGAACACCCCAACGTTCTCGCAACGTCTTCGGCGCGCGGATCGATTTGATCGAACGTGACTCGCATGGTTCGAACCGCAAACGCGGTTGCAACGGCAAACTGAGCCAGTACAACGGCGGGCCAACGATAGGTGACTGGAAACTTGATTTGATCGCGCAGCAAAGTTTCCAGTTCCCAGCCTCCGATCGGAAGGTGAAACAGAATCAGCAGGCTCAATCCCAAAACCAACGGAGGAAGAACGATCGGAACATCGACCAGCGTATCGATAATCGACCGCCCAGGAAATCGGTAACGGGAAAGAAGATAGCCAAGCGGAATCGCAACCCACAATGCGAGTACGGTCGCCGCTGTGCATGAAAGAAGCGTTAGCTTAAATGCAGCTTGTATTTCAGGCTTCAGCAATGCCTCTTTGAAGTCGGCAAACGAAGTAAAGGCCAAATCGGCCGCAAGCATCAAGACGATCAATAGCAGGAAGCACGAAGAAAGGCCTCCCATGATGACAAAGAACGGGAGATCGGATCGATGACGGCGAATGAGTTTCAATTTCTGGCTCTTGTTTAGATGCGAATTCGTCGCTTACGCTTCCGGCTCTTGTTTTCGTCGCTTACGCTTCCGGCTCTTGTTTTCGTCGCTTACGCTTCCGGTTCTTGTTTGCTTGATGCTACTTGTCTTGATTCGAAGCGTTCCATTGCCATCGAAATCCTTCAGCGACGAACGTTGCTTCCGAATCCGCTGAGCAGAGCGTTTGGAATAGTCGACTCGCGGTTTGCGCATGCGGCGAATCGGTTGCAATAGCGAACGGTTGCGTTGCGACACTGCACTCAAGTCCTTGAATCTGAATCGCATCGAGAAAATCGGTAGCCCCAGCCGCGTTGCTCAGATAAGCGACCGCGGCGTCGAGCGAACCGGTTTGCATCTGGTTGACCAGCATGTCCCCCGAGGGTGTTTGGACCGTAACATTCGGCATGACTTCTTGTTGTAAGCCACCCTCTCGAAGCGTATTTTGAGTCAACCAGCCCATGGCGCATTGCTTCTCATGTCCGATGCCGACTCGCAGTCCTTCGCGTCCCAAGTCCTTCAATGAACTGATTTTATGCGGGTTCCCTTTCTGTACCAAGATAACTAGTTCATTTCTAGATATGTCGACGGGCTCTGGAAAGATGTCGGGAACTTGCTTCATGAATTCGGTATCGCAGGCAAAGTATGCATCCGGATGTTGGCCTGCTTTCATTTGGGCAACCAGAATTCCACAGCCGTTGTAGACTCGCGATACGCGAATGCCTTCGCGTTTCTCGAATGCAGCAAGCGTGTCTTCGATAGCTGGACGAAGCATTGAACCCGCGAAGACAGAAAGCTCTGGCACGTCTTCCCAAACATCGCCTCCTTTGACTTGAAAACCATGCTTCGCATAGTGCAACAAGCCGCGATCTTTGGCTGAAACGTAGCGTGCGAAATGCAGAGCCGATGCCACTTGTTTGCTCGATCGAATGACTCCCATCGAAACTTGTGAGTGTGCCTTCGCTAGCTCTGGCAACTCAACCGCTTCCAAATTTGGATAGCTATTTAAGACTGCGTCGTAGACGATTCCTGCATCCGCAGCGCGGATCGCGATGTCATTGGCGACGTCCGCCACGGTGGTTCGAAATCCGATGGTAGCTTGCTCTAACCGCCCCCAGTCTTCGGGATTCGTCATCGTATCTCGCGTCACTTTGCCGATTGCCGCTGAATCGGGGCTGGCTTGTACAAACCGAACATCCTTACGAGAGAGATCGCTCAAACTATTAATGGCTTTCGGATTGCCACGTTCGACAGCGACGACAGCATGCATTTGGGCGATCGGTAATACTTCGGCAATCAATGACTTTTGTTTTCCGATTTCGATGTAGCTGTCATCGGCAGGTAGATAAAGATCGCCTGTTCCACTGACCTCAATGGACGACAATAACGTTTGCGACGGGCCGTATTGGATTTGAATCGATCGACCAAACTCGTTCTCATATTCCGTGCGGATCGATTCCATGACAGCCCGGTTGCTGGCGGCGCAGAACATAACGAGCGGTTCGCCGTTTCCGACGGATGAGCTTCGGCGATTGACATCGCTCCGACCGAGAAGGAAGACGGCGAAGAATAGGACTGCAATGGAGCCTAGTATGGCGAGTAGGAAGCGATTCATGGCGACGGGTTTGGGTTAGTTTTTCTGCCGGGTGGGATGGTTAGGAGTGTTGGCGCGCGATCGGCCACGGTTTTGGCTGGCGGTGGAAGCAAGCCGTTTTCACCGAAGAGTTCTCGGTTCCAGTTGGTCGATAGAAGCAAATCAAATCCAGGATTACGCTCTTTTACTTGACAAGAACAGGCGCCACTCATGAACAGCGTAAGGTCCTCTATCAATTCTGGACTGACGTCGCTGGCTGGAATGACTTCCAAAGCCCGGCCTCGACCGAATATCGGTACAACCAATGGATCGCCGACCGTCAAAGCTTCCGGGTGAATTCCTGTTAGGAGTTTTACCAACAATTCTTCTCGACGATCGTCTGGATCGATCTCGAGAAAACTAAACTTAATCAAGAGCGGGATTTCGGAATGAAGCTCGCTGCCAGGCAACCCAATTCCATCGGGCAGCTTGATTTTTGATTCGAGAGCATGGCATTGCGATTTCAAAAGATCGCGAGTCTTCGCTGTTCGCGTTGGATCGTTTGACTTAAGCATCAACCAAACGATCGAATGACCATTTTGAAGACGTCGAACCAACTCTTTTCGAACCGGTGAATCAAGTAAGCCGATTTGCTTTGCGTCGTCGAACGAACCTTGCCAAGGTTGAATTTCCATTCCCTGCCCTGCCCTTCCCCGAACGACCAAATAGGGAAGCTTGATATCCGGCGACTGAGAGACCCATTTCCAAAGTCCGACGTTCGATTCGTTTTGGTCGGCATCTTTCTTCGAGCGAACAACGACTGCGTTTGCTACCCCGTCATTTTCCGACGATGCCGATTCGAGTTCCGAGATGAATTGCTCCTGATCGGCTGTAAGATCGTCGTGCAGGACAACGATCTCAAACGAATCCGATTTCCATCTTTCCAGGGCATATCGAAATACCGGAATGTTGCACGCGGATGCGTCGACGGACAATGCCAAAAGCATCGCAATCGAAATCAGACCTTTTAAAGATTTCAGCTCTATTTTCCGAAACATACGATTCTACCATCAAGCGTCGAAAGGAATATTTTTTCGTTAGCCCCGGCCATTCCATCCCATACTGGAAGCGAATCGATTTGGAGACGATGTTCGACTTTGCCGGTATCAATGTTGACCGACAAGAGTAGCCCGCCGTCTTTCCCTTCCATGACTTGATCTTGCAAGTCGAGCAACTTCTGAACTTCGGGATCCTTGTCAGAGAGCTGTTTGAAGGTTGCTTCTTCGTCGATGATATCCGGAGGTCCGACGATAAACAACTTTTGTCCGCCGAGAACCATACCGCGGACATAGATTGGCACGTCTTCCGTCCACTTTGGTTTCACGAAGCTGTTGCCTTGATTCTGGGCGTTGCCGGCTGCATCGGGACTGATTGGAATCCCATCACCTGCTGAAAATTGAATACCGCCACCTATTTTGCCTTCGACGACCCTTCCACCCTCGAGCGTTCCGTTGTTGCGTCGTGAGGAATCATCGCGGGCGGACCCATCATCGAAGCCAACGGCGAGTACCGCTTCGCTGGAAACTTCCGATCCGTCCTTGAAGCGTGCCGCGATCTGCCCATCATCCGCAGCAACATAAAAAAGGCGGAACTCGTCGATAATGCCGGTGAAGCCAATCGCGGTTTTCTGGCCACCCACCGAGGAACCGGTGTCGGCTCCAATTTGCAACGAATCGGCAGGTTCTTTGGTCAGCAGCCCTTTTGCGGTCGCTTGTCCAACGACTTCGCCATCGACATAGATTTTCATCTTCTTATCTTCACTTAGTACCGCTGCAACGTGATGCCATCCGCCGATAATCGGCTTGTTCCCCGTAACGACCGACGTTTCGCCATTCGACTGGACGATGAACTCCGGTTTCCCTTCTTGAAGCGTCAGTGCGAAACCTTCTCTGGGACCACCACTGGCGAAGATAACGCCTTGAGTTTTCGTGGCGGTAACCCACGCTTCGACCGTGATCGGTTTTCCGGTTGGGTCCAGGCTTGGTGACTTGGCGAATTGCGCGTAAGTCCCGGTTGTCGGCACCGCTGTTGGCGTTGCGTTTTTCTTGTTGTTACCTTTGTTCTTTCCGGCTTTCCCTGCTTTGCCGGTCGCCCCATCTGCGGCCTGACCGGCGCCTTTGGGAATCTCAGGCGGATTCGGATCGGCTGCGAACAGCTGATGTTCAAGCGTCGTCGTCCAACGTAGATACTCGGGTTTGCGGCCATAACCGAATACATAACCATTGCCGTTGACGAGCAGTCGTCCCGAAGGGGCGTACCGACCGGCTTGATAGTAGCCACCATGACCCCCTGCGAAGCTTTGACCGAGCACCCAATACGAGCGGTGGAACCATGTATCATCCAAGAAACCCATAGGAGCAAAGATATGTGCGTCTTCGCCACGTTGCTTGGCGACTTGTTCCGTGAAGACGCCCGAGTTTGGTCCAATTTCAAGGCGGTTCCCCTCGAGATCGAATTTTTGCGACTTCATAAAAATATGCTTCCCATCGCATGACAAAACATCGGGCAAGCCGACCGGCATTTGTAACGTCATGACTTTTTCTTGCATGTTGTTACCGGTCTCAGGATTCGTATCGTCCATAATCGTTTCGGAAAGCTTTTCACCCGTTGCGAGATTCAATCGAAGCATTCGCAAACCGCCATCCAAGAAGATCGATCGGCCAGCGACTCCGTGCACGATATCGTTGTGAATCATCACGCTGCCATGCACGGGCCACAACGATTCGAGCTGTTCGTATGCCATGGTTCGTCGATCGAGAGGTGCCGCGCGATATCGCCAGACCAATTTTCCATCGTTCGCCGATAGACAGTAGATCCAACCATCGGTGCCACCGAAGAGGATTCGACCGCGATGAAACGTCGGCGGTGAATCGATCGGCCCACCGGCGATGAAAGTCCACTTCTCGGTACCGGTCGCTTCATCGAGAGCGAACAGCGCGTGTGTGTCTGTCTGTGCAACGTAAACCAGTCCGTTCGCGATCACCGGCGGTGTTAAAACTCCGCCGAGCTTGACATTCCATTTCGACGCTATTTCTGCCGGTACAGGTTTGGTCGTTGTTCCACTCCGACTTGCATCATGACGGAAGGTCGGCCAGTCATCATTGCCAGAAGCGGCAGGTGCTGACAAGGCTAATCCATAAGCCGGGCCTTTTTCGAGTCGTCCTGCTTCCGGAACTTTCGCAGGGATCGGACGAGTCGGTGCGTCTGGAGCTAGCGCATTGAACCCGATTAACTTGGCCTCGGGATAGCAGGCACAATCATGCGGCGGAGTATACGTCAAACCGTTGCATGGCATGACGCCGTACAAACATCCGCCGCGAACCCAGTGATGAATGTCCCAGTGGCCCTTCGCTGGATCGACGAATTCAACGCCGGTTCGCGATGGGATAATGAATTTATCGGTGGCTTTCGCGATGTAGCATCGATGGTGAAACCAGTAGGTGTCGATATCGGGTGGAAATTCTTTCTTGACGACGCCTGTCTTGGGATCGCGTCCCGTGTAAACACCGCTGTCTTTGCCTGAGGTCGTCGGTGCCAACCAAACGAGACCGTTGACGACCATTAAATCTTGAGGCGATTGATAGCCGCTGTTCGGGAAGCTTGCATCCCAGAGTTGTTTGCCTGACTTGGAATCGACGCTCATCATCTTTCCATCGCCGCCCGAATAGAGGACGACATCTTCATGGATGACTAGGCGTGGGCCAAAGTTAAACGTAAACGACTGACGTCGAGTAACCGGATCGGTGGACCAGATCGTATCGCCGGATTTTTGATGGAGGCTGATTAATTTATCGCCATCATGAAAATAGAGTCGATCCGCGTCCGCCGAAAGTGTGAGCGGAGAGATCTTGGTTTGCTTGGCCCACAATTGCTTTCCAGACTTGGCGTCGAAAGCCATCAATACGCGAGGCTCTTCGTTCCAAAATAATTTGGTAACGACTTGTTGATCTCCGACGCGACCATTGAGAGGCGCGTAGTTAGCAAGTTCTGCCTCGCCCTTGCGGACCACCAAGAATAAGATTCCGTTCGTCGTGATGATTTCTTCCGTTGCATCGCTCCCTTCGTACGTTCGCAGGGTTTTTCCGGTGGCGGCATCGAGCGCTGTCAACGGAGCATTGATACCTAGCGTCACGTAGACGGTGTCGTCTGTGGAGACCAATCGCCGCGACAATTGTGTTGGACCGCTCTTGAGCGGCCAGAGATGGGTTTGCCAATTGTCGATATCGCGTTTCCAGAGCACCGTCCCGTTGAACGCATCGCGTCCGATCAGTTTCCATTTCGGGGGCAACTGAATCGAGATACGGCTTCCTTCGTCCATGATGTAGAACATCCGACCACCGGTCGAAACGAGGGCGCTCATGCTGGCCATTCGATCGTGATGTCGCGACCAACGCGGGCTGCCGACCCATTGCAGATGACGCGGCGGACCGACAACGTCGTCGTGGGCTACCGAGTTGCCAGTGGCATCGTGTAGGTAGTGTGACCATTCGTCAATGTTTTTGGGACGTGGTTTGACTGATCTTTCCCAAGTACCATTCGATTTGGACATCGCTACGCCGTTAGGAACCAATACTCGCATGATTTCGTCCCTCGAGATGCCGCTCGGATCCTCGATGACCATCAGATTGACGAAGTTGTCGACGTAGGGAAGTTGGTCCGTAGCGAGTTGTTCGAAGGAGACTTTGCCATAGGTTCCGAGTTTACGAATCTGTTGACGAGCTGTTTGAACGAGCGTCGTATCTCGCGAAAGCCCCTGAACGTGGATAGCCTCGTCTTTCTGCAGGGCGGCCGTGACGGCGGCATCGGTCGAGCCTAGGTGGACAAAGAAGCCACTGGCCACGTTCGCTTTGGAAAGGATCTCCGACGCATCATTCGCGGCCATGGTCAGCGTATTGCCAGCGAACATGAGAAGCTGACAAATAAACGTAAAGCAGACGCTACGATAAAACAGAGTTCGTGACATCGAGAGGTTCCAGCAAAGTAAGGTAGGAGGCGTTAGACGGGAGCAGGGTGCAGGGGGGACCTTTGAATATAAACAAGAGCCGGAAGCATAAGCGACGGATTCGGAGAATACGGTGATTGAATGGGGCCGCCGCTTGCGGTCCCGGCTCTTATTCGTCGCTT
>JANPLJ010000674.1:0-2250 GCA_031426475.1 Pirellulaceae bacterium
CAACACACAGCCCGCCATGCTGTCGTACAATGTCGTAGACAATCTTGAAATACTCCTTCGGAGGCACTACGGTCCCGCCCACACCCTGAATGGGCTCGCCGATAAAGCAAGCAACATCACCACATGTTTCGTATTGAATAACGTTCTTGAGATCGTGAGCACATTTAAGATCACATGACGGGTAGCTCAGGCCGTACGGACAACGATAACAGTAGCCTGGATGTGTGTGATGAATCGAGGTCGCCGTATTGGATTTGAATTTCCAGTTGCCATGCGCCGTCAAGCCCATCGTATTGCCAGTACCACCATGGTAGCCGTTTCTCAATCCGACGATCGCAGAGTTTCCGGTATACTCGCGAGAAGACAACATCGCTAGCTCATTGGCTTCGCTTCCGCTGTTCGTAAAATAGGTTCTCGACAAACCATCGGGCATCTTCTCTGCAAGCTTTTTTGCGAACAGTGGAAGTGTTGGATGGAGATAAATCGTCGTCGTATGTTGCAGTTTTCCATTTTGCGCCGCAACTTTTTCGATAACCTTAGGGTGGCAATGGCCAACGCTCACGGTAACAATTCCTGCAAATGCATCGAGATATCGTCGACCGGTTTCGTCGTAAACATATTGCATATGTCCTTCGACGATCATCAGCGGGTCTTGATAGTACGTGATGACTCCAGGTGAAACGTATTGGCGTCGAAGCGCTATAACCTCGTCACGCGACGGACCGTCGTACGGCTGTGGGCGGTGGTCGATGACAGGAAGGTTCCGAAAGTTCGATTTCGGAGACGGGGTGATCTCAGCGTTCATGGGATCCTCAATTCCTTGTAAGGCGGATTGGTTGCAAAGTCGATTCTAGGCAAATCTCACCGCGAAAACAGCTATGCATCCAAGGATTTTTCGGATTGTGCAAGTCCCCTCAGTTGCGAATGGGACATCGATGAAATTTTTGAATAGCTCTGAAATTGAAAGAATCATCTCGTCACGTACGGACCTTCACAAAAAAGGTACACTTACCAAGCTTGAAATTATTTCTAGGCTAGAACTTTCGGTGAATGATTCATGACAGAACGCTATCGCTGGGCTACCGCTGGAGACGTGAATGCCTTCTTTGGATTGGTCCTGGACAACATTGCTGGACTGATTTTGATCGTATCGCTTTTGGCAGGCTTTGGTATGCCACCGGAATTCTCTTTACGGTATTTGATTCCTGGCACCGCGCTGGGAGTACTGTTTGGCGATCTCTGCTATTTCTACATGGCTTTTCGATTAGCTAAGAAGGCTAACAACTCCAATGTGACCGCGATGCCGCTAGGGTTGGACACACCAAGCATTTTTGGGATCATGTTGTTTGTCGTGGGGCCAGCGTATCTAAAGGCGAACGATCTTCTTGGGGATTCGAACGCGGCGGCAATGCACGCATGGCATATTGGAATTGCGTGCTTGTTCCTCAGCGGACTCTTCAAACTGGTTTGTGCGTTGGGTGCAAACTGGGCTCGCGAAACCTTTCCACGTGCCGGTTTGCTTGGTTCGCTGACGGCTATCGCACTTGTTTTGATCAGCTTTCTTCCATTGCTCGACATCATGTCGTCGCCGATCGTCGGGATGCTCGCTTTGGCGATCGTTTTGGTTTCTTTGGTCGGTCATGTTGCAGTTCCGCTGCGAGTCCCAGGAACCGTGGCCGCATTGCTCGTTGCGGGGCTCGTTCATTTCATCATGGTACAAAATGAACTTCTGCCGGGTCCCGATCACTCGTTTGATCCTCGGCTTGGAATATTTCCGACCGAGTGGATGTCGGCGCTTACTTTTTCTTGGATGTCGGTGCTTAGCGAAGCTGCTGGCTACCTTCCCATCGTCCTTCCGTTTGCTCTTGCGACAGTCGTTGGTGGAATCGACTGTACCGAAAGCGCGTCGGCAGCTGGCGATCATTACTCGACGCGGCAGGTGATCAGCGTCGAAGCCTTCGCGACGCTTTTCGCAGCGTTCTGCGGAGGAATTTGCCAGACAACGCCTTACATCGGACATCCGGCATACAAAGCGATGGGCGGTCGAGCGGCTTACGTTCTAGCGACCGCCCTGGTAATAGGGCTTGGGGGAGTGTTCGGCATCCTTGGGTACTTCTATCTATGGATCCCGAAAGCCGCCGTCTACCCTATTCTTATCTTCATTGGTTTAGAGATCACAAGCCAAAGTTTTCTAGCGACTCCCAAGCGACATTACGCGGCAGTTGCTCTTGCGTGTGTACCTGCTCTCGC
>JANPLJ010000675.1:0-2605 GCA_031426475.1 Pirellulaceae bacterium
ATTCGTCAGAAT
This sequence comes from Pirellulaceae bacterium, assembly GCA_031426475.1. Lineage (GTDB taxonomy): Bacteria > Planctomycetota > Planctomycetia > Pirellulales > Pirellulaceae > JAIYDQ01. The sequence goes on from JANPLJ010000675.1 coordinate 13, forward strand.
GTGGAGAGTTGGCGATTCCGTCCACGTTCTGACGAACGTGGCTACGACAGAACCCTTGAAAATCAAATGGAGAATGTCGTTCACGGCGTTGGGCTCCAGCCTGGGAACCAGATGTCAACCATTTTTTCGAGTAGGTTCCTGTAGTTCGTGTACGATTATTGAACAGTACGAAACAAGCTACGGTGAACCAGAATAATGTCCAACGAGCACGAATACGAAGAATTCCTGAAGCTTTTCGCGGCTCATCGTGATCGTTTGTTCGCTTATGTCTATTCGTTGCTCCCGCATCATGCAGATGCCGAGGATGTGTTTCAGCGATGTAGCGTGCTCCTTTGGCGAAAATTCGATCAATTCCAGCCCGATGGAAGTTTTTTGGCATGGGGATGTGGCGTCGCATTCTATGAAGTGAAAAATTTCCTAAGATCGTCGAATCGCAATCGAATGCAATTCGATGTCGAATTGGTAAGCCAGCTCGCGGCGCAGCGGTTGGCCAGGGAGCCGGACGTGTCTCCGAAAATGGAAGCTCTAACCGGATGTGTTCAGAGTCTAAAGGCTTCCGACCGCGACTTGATTCACCATGCCTATCATGACGACGAAGGGCTGAAGGTATACGCCGATGCGTCAGGCAAGGCCATTCAAACGCTCTACAACCGGTTGAGTATTTTGCGTCGCCAACTATTGGATTGTGTTCAACGAAAACTCAATCTCGAGGGGGCACAATCATGACTAAACCTTTCGACTTGGATACCCTTCACGAGCTACTCAACGCGATCGTCGATCAGCGAATATCGTCCGATCAATTTGCAGTTCTACAAGAGACGTTGAAGTCGAATGCCGAGGCTCGCCGAATCTATCTCGATTTTATCGACTTACATTTCAATCTTCGGAAGCTTGAACGAATGGAAGTCACGAAAGATCCGATGGAGGATGCCAGTCGTCGATTTGGCGATAGATTGGTGGAAAGCAAAGCCAGGAACAATACTTTTCAGGTTGATTCCATGCTCCTGAACACCAAGCCGCCCAAGAACCGGTGGGCATTGCCGGCGATCGCCTTATTCGCGTTAGCAGCATCCGTGATGTTCGCTTTGTCGATGATACCATGGCACTCACAAACGGTAGGAAAATCCACAAATTCGATCGCCAAATCCGACCAGGACAAGGAATCGCCTACAACGAACCCCGAAAGCCAGGTCTTGCTGGCTCAAGCGGTACGTGCGTCGTTTTTTGGCGAGCTGACACCTTCGTTGGATAGTGCGATGCAATCAAATCACGAGTATGCGTTAACCACCGGCATGATTGAATTGCACTTTCCAACAGGTGCAACCGCGATTCTTGAAGCTCCGGCGGTTTTTTCGATTGCGAATGCCGCGCGGTTAGTGCTTCAAACCGGCCAGTGTTCCGTACATGCTCCAGATGGTGCCGAAGGTTTCCAAGTTGAGACCCCGTTGACCAACATAGTCGATCTTGGCACGCGATTTTCCGTCGTCGTAGATGAAACAGGCGAAACCGATGTTCAAGTCGTCGAAGGTATAGCCGAGATTTCTGCAAGCAGTGGAACGTCGCCCCGACAAGAGGATCCGATACGATTGACGGATCGTCAAGGCCGAGTCTTCTCGGAGCATGGTGGCGTCGTATCGCAGTCGACAGCGTATGATGACTCGCAATATCGACGACGGTTGCCGGATCGCGTTGTATCGTACCGAGCGACTGATCCGAACGGAAGCGGCGCTGTGGAGCTTGTCGACGTTACAGTTCAACGCGGGGGTGACGTTTATACATATGCAATAGACAAATTGATCGGTATTGAGCTAACGCATTTCAAGTCGGCAGAGGGAAAGAACGTACCTTCGACGGCTCATTTATTGAGTGACGAGCATCCAGATTTAGACGAGATTGTTTCGGATCATGCGCTGAATACCGGTATCATCAATCCGGGTGGCGCACTCGAACCGCTGCAGAGTAATCCTGTGATGGCGTCTCCCGAGTCAACATTGACGTTGAATACGCCCGGCATGTCCATTCGATTTCGACAGCCGATCGTCAATGGCACAGGACCTGATATCATCTTGTTTGATCTTCAAACCTTCTCCAATCCGTTGGGGGGCGATGCGTTTCATATTGGACCTGTCGAATTTACACCTGGTTTGCGAAGCCATACGGTGCGCATTTTTGACATCACGTTGAACTCCAAAGAAGCCAAGGTGCTGGAGACGTTCGGGCTGATGCGTACGCCGTCACCGGTCAGGTCGTTGCAGGAATTGCGAGAAAGCAAGGTCACACCCTCGAGAGTTCGCTCGCCATTCCGAGCGTTAGCCGTCGGTATTGACTTGTCGGATCTAGGCTATGAAATCGGAACAAGCGTCGATCAACTTTTTATTCAGGATGCGTTGGACGACAATGATTCATTTGTTGACCCAGTATTAATCGTCGGTTTGCCTCCGCTGAGCGTTATAAATGGTCCGCAATGATGGGCTACGATGAGCAAGTCAAAATGATCGATACAACAAGAACGGGACGTGTCCCTTTGAGAACGAGAATCCAGCAGGCTTGTGCCGGAGATGTCTTCCAATCGGCATGTCGATTTACGACGGTT
>JANPLJ010000676.1:0-5539 GCA_031426475.1 Pirellulaceae bacterium
CCGTCCGGTTTCGCTAAGTTTTCTCGAGCTTCACCGGACGGCTTGCGCCGTTCCGCTACCATTCGCATTTGGTAGCTTATTGTTTTGCTATGCTCAGTTTTCACGAAATTTCTAGCGATCGCATTGTTTCCCGAGACTGCCTACTTGTGGAAATAGCGATTCCTTAAAGGCGCTTTTCCTTGGGATTCGAAGCTGTTTTTACGGCTTCTCCCGCCTTGTTCTGATTGAAATGAATGAAATCTTTTCGATCGTAGCTACAATAACCTACTCAATGCCCGCGAATTCCTCCCCTTCGTCCTCGTGGCATTCAAGATATTTCCTTGTGAAAATGCATCCTGTTGAAATTCGGTCCGGAGTCGCAAGTGTGTATAAGAGCATTGCTCAATCTTTCGTTTTTACGAAAGAGAAAACGCGGTTCTAGTTCTAAGAGTGTTAAGCGCTCACTTCAAATCGAATCACTCGAGACGCGTAGCTTACTGGCGGTTTTGCCAGCTGGTTTTACCGACTCGGTTGTTATCGCGAACCAGCTTTCTCCCCTTTCGGAGATTCAAATCGACGATACCGGCCGCGTTTGGTTTGGAATGGTCAATGGCGATATCGGAGTCATCGAGAACGACGTGCTGTTGACCAGCAGCGCGTATCATCTCGCTGCCAAGTCTGGTGGGGACCAAGGCGTTTTGGGGATGCTTCTCGACCGTAACTTTGCGACGAATGGCTATCTCTATGTCTACTACACGGCGGACGACGCCAATCCCAACAACAAACTAAGTCGATTGCAAGTCAATCTCACCACTCGCAACTCGATCGTTCCGGGAAGCGAAGTCGTGTTGCTTGAACTGCCGAACCTCTCGAGCGTGGGGAATCCATCGTTTCATATGGGCGGCACGCTTAGACAGTTCGCCGACGGCACTTTGGTCGTAGGCGTAGGTGACCATGAGTCGCCGCCATCGGTTCAAAACGTCAACTTGCCGTATGGAAAATTGCTGCGGGTGAATCCAAATGGCAGTCCTGCTGTCAACAATCCGTTTTATAACGCCGCCGATGGCATCACGTGGTCAGATTATGTTTGGGCGCTTGGTGTGCGCAATCCGTTCGCGGGTGACGTCGATCCCATCACAGGGCGGTACTTCATATCCGACGTCGGTAGTATTGAATTTGAAGAAGTAAACGATGCAACGAATCCGGGTCAAAATTTCGGCTGGCCACTTGTCGAGGGGCCCGAAAATGACATTTTATATATTGATCCCTATCATTCGTACGATCACACGGGCAATGCGTGTGCGATTACGGCGGGCGCTTTCTACAGTGGGATTGCTCAGCAATTTCCAGCAGCGTATCAGGGCAAGTATTTTTATTCGGAACTGTGCGCAGGAAAAATTGTCACAGTCGATCCTAACAATCCAGCGAACGTACAAGATTTTGCAACCGATCTGACGCTTCCATTGAAGATCGATTTTGCGCCGAACGGTTCGATGTACTATCTCGACATAGCGACTCAATCCATTCACAAAATCCAGTTTACGTCGAATGCACTTCCGGATGTAATTGGACAACCGACCAGCGTGCTTTCCACGGTTGGGGGAAATGCCACCTTTCAAGTCTCTTCTTCGGGAACCGAGCCTTTCAGTTACCAATGGCAGGAAAACAGCGGCGCTGGCTTTACGAATATCGCGGGCGCGACCAGCTCGTCTTTCACACGCAATGCCGTTTCGCTATCGATGAATGGATTCCAGTACCGAGCCGTGGTAACAAACTCTTTTGGTAGTGATACGAGCAGTCCCGCCGTATTGACTGTTACTACCGACACGCCTCCGGTACTCTCGATGACACTGATGAGTCCACGACCTACTTACCGAGCCGGGGATGTTATCAATTTCTCTGGCTTCGCAAATGATATTCAAGACGGTGTACTGCCCGTTTCGTCGCTCAAGTGGAAGATCGATTTCCATCATAATGTCCATTGGCATTCCTTCCGGGCCACTACATCAGGTATCGGTTCTGGCTCGTTTACCATTCCACTGGGTGGCGAGACCGCCTCGGATGTGTGGTATCGAGTCTATTTTTCGGCAACAGACTCCGCGGGTTTTACGCGATCGATCTTCAAGGATATCTTTCCTGAACTGAGTGACTTTTCCGTGGATCAGACAGTTCCAGGAAGCAACATTTTAGTCGATAGCCAATCGTTCGATGCTCCCGTCAACAGAACCGGCGTTGTCGGACAGCTCCGCCCGGTAGAAGTCACTGCGAGTACACCGGTAGTCGGCGGCGAAGCCATTTTCGTACAATGGCTCGACGGCAATCAGAGTAGAGTACGCACGCTCGGCACGCCGATAGCCGATACCGCCTATGTTGCGTTGTATGGCTATACCAACGCGACCTTCCAATACACTTACTTGAGCGACCTGACGCCTGTTGGTACGCCGATCAATGGTTGGGGACCAATCGAAAAAGACCGAAGCAACGGCGGGATTCCGTTGGGAGATGGTGGCATCATCAATATTAATGGCACACCCTATGAAAAAGGACTCGGGGTGCACGCGAACTCAGATATCAAGTTTGCGCTCAACGGTGGGTTTAACCGATTCGCCACGAACGTCGGATTGCAAAATACGATTTACACCTTGGGAAACGTTATTGCTCGTGTGTATGGCGATGGAGTTCTCCTGTATGATAGCGGCCCAATCACGGATCTCAACCCACGCGCGATCAGCGTCAACGTTACCGGCGTCAATGAATTGCGTTTAGTCGTCGATCCCAATGGTTCGATCGACTTCGACAATGTTGTTTGGGCAAATGCCCAGCTTGCGAAAGTAATTCCAGCCTCAACCGCCTCCACACAGGTCTATCTCAGCGACCTGACGCCCGTCGGCACGCCAATCAATGGCTGGGGACCGTATGAAAAAGACATGAGCATCGGCGGGACAGCAGCTGGCGATGGCGGTACGATCAACGTCAATGGCGTCTTGTTCACGAAGGGACTAGGCGTTCACTCGGATTCCGACATCCGTTACAGTCTCAACGGCCAATACAGCCGCTTCAGTTCGGAAATTGGGTTGCATGCCCTTGCCCATCCAGGCAACGTGGTTTTTCGCGTTTTTGGCGATGGTGTTCTACTGTACGACAGTGGTTCTATTACGGTTGCCAATCCGAAAGGACTCGACCTTGATGTATCCGGCGTGAACGAGCTGCAATTGATTGTCGATAAGAACGGCGTGAAAGACTTCGACAGTGCCGTTTGGGCCGACGCGAGACTGACGCCAATCCCTGCTAGCCAACCTCTTGGAACCTATCTTAGCGATCTGACTCCCACTGGTATTCCTATCAATGGATGGGGACCCTATGAAAAGGACATGAGCGTCGGTGGGACTGCGGCCGGCGACGGCGGGACGATTAACCTGAACGGCGTTTTGTATACGAAGGGACTTGGTGTCCATTCCGACTCCGATATTAGATTCAACCTCAATGGACAGTATGATCGATTTGTTTCTAAGCTTGGATTGAATGGGTTAAGTCACCCGGGGAACGTAATCTTCCAAGTCTATGGGGACAACGTTCTCTTGTTCGACAGCGGAACCGTCACCGTCGGGAATCCTAAATCGATCAATCTAAGCGTTGCGGGCATAAGAGAATTGCGTTTGGTCGTCGACAAGAACGGAGTGAAGGACTTCGACAGTGCCGTTTGGGCTGACGCTCGATTGCTTCCGTCGCCCGTCACCCAACCGACCATAGACTATCTGAGCGATCTCACGCCGTCGGGTACACCGATCAATGGCTGGGGACCATATGAAAAAGACACGAGCATCGGTGGCATTGCAGCCGGCGACGGGGGTACGATCAATGTCAACGGCGTTTTGTACGCGAAGGGACTCGGTGTCCATGCCGATTCCGAACTGCGATTTACTCTTAATAAGCAGTATGACCGCTTCTTAACCGTCGCGGGATTGCATTCCATAGATCACGCAGGCAGCGTGATTTTCCGCGTCTATGGCGACGGCATTCTGCTTTACGATAGTGGAGTGGTCACAATCGCAAATCCGAAATCGCTCGATCTTGATGTTACCGGCGTTACCGAATTGCGATTAGTCGTCGATTCGAACGGTATGAAAGACTTCGACAGCGCCGTATGGGCCGGCGCCCGAGTCGTTTCTTTAGGATCGACGAATCCACCACCGGGCGGTGTGATGGGGGCAGCAGTCGTGGTCGATGGAATTCCTGTCCGGTTGTTACCCTATACGACAGCAGACGCGACATTAGACGCACGCCTCAATGAAGATGACGCACGAGCTGTCGCGAACAACCTTGGGCCGCGGCCTACCAACGCAACTTTCGAAAACTGGATTCGCGCCGGTGACTTGAATCTGAACGGAGTCACCGATACGATCGACTGGGATATCCTGAACGCGGCATGGCTAGCAAAGTTTGGTACGACGCTCGACATAAACAACTATCTTGGAACGAGCTTTCGCACCGCTTCGGTCGTTGCATTCGGCGCTGAAACCTCGACGTTACAAATCGAAACGAACACGCAGCCCTATTACAATGCGTCCATACCAGCCGACGTGAACGGCGATAGATCTGTTTCACCTGTCGACGTGCTTATACTAATCAATGAACTCAAGAAGAGCGGCTCGAACGTTCCATTGAATGCTATGGCGGCTCCGGTCGATTCACCGACGATGTACTTCGATACAGACGGCGACCAGTTTCTCTCGCCCATCGATGTTCTATTAGTCATCAATGAGCTCAACAAGCGATCCAACATCGCCGAAGGTGAATCGTCGTTACCGAAAAACCGCAGCGAAGTGATTGAAACGGTATCCAATACACTAGCCCTTCCGGCATACGACCTCGTTGAAGTCGAAATCGACGAGTCACTTCTGACGCTTCTAGCAGACGACCATCTAACAGTCTTCGCAAGCCCTTCGGTCTCTGAAGGCACGAAATCAAAACGTTCCAAGAAAGCGCACTGAAAAGAGATTAAGCCACCATCGATTCAGGTAGTCTTCGTTCTTGAAGATCGAGAATCAACAGCAACTGATCATTGAGATAAGGGTCCAAGATCGGTTGGCTTAGAATGGTACTGCGCCATTTCGCTTTTGAAGTATGTGCACATGGGACAAGAGCGATGGAGGCGTCATACCGAGATGCCGCGCCGCGTCCGCGTAGCTCCCTCGATGGCACACCACACAGAAAATCTGGATCTGCTGGACCGTTAGCTCCCACGCCATCGAATGGACGTATCCTTCCATTCGGCCATCCCTTATGATCCAACGTTATTATTTAATGGTAACAAACGAATTCCTCGCTTAAAGTAGGCGTTCGAGAAATGCCTCATTCGACGGTCCGCAATCGACCCCTTCGGCCTCGTGCCGAAGGTGAGTGGCGTCAACAAACTAGAATTGGGACAGTCGAATCAAGAGATTGTTTTTATGAGTTTCCTCCCAACTCGTTATTGGCTGGTAGTCGGCACATTTTGTTTGTCGGTGCTTCTGTACGTCGATCGAGCGTGCATCGCGACGGCCAAAGACGAGGTCGTGAA
>JANPLJ010000677.1:0-11553 GCA_031426475.1 Pirellulaceae bacterium
GCTGAGTGGAGTCAACAATCTAGATTTGGGACAGTCGAACTTGTTGTTTGCAAATCTAGTCCAGAATGCGCGGATCTTATTCTCGCTGCGATTAGCTGTCATTGTCGCGACTGGTAAGTAGCGAGGCCGCAAACCCCAGCAAACCATCTTATAGTCTAGACACGCTTCCAACCGATAAGGTAGTCATAGGTCCATCACAAAGGATAAATCTATGGCTGTCCGAAAAGCGTCGCTCTTGCTGTTTGCTAGCTCTCTTTCTGCTGTGTGTTTTACGACGGATTGCTCCGCGCAAACCAAGGACGGTGCCGTTCTTGGCGGAGTCGCAGGCGCTGTCATCGGCGGCATTGTGGGACATCAAAACGACGAAACTCCCGAAGGGGCACTCATCGGTGGGGCCGTGGGAGCGATCGCAGGCGGAATTCTTGGCAAACAGCAAGAACAGCAGCGACAAATTCAGTATTACCAACAACAGCAAGCTCGTCCGGTCTACCACCAGCACTACGGCCCGCCGGTTTACACTACTCACGTTCACACGGCACCCGTTTACAGAAGCAGCGTTCGAACTGCGCCCGTCCGTCGCCCCGTGTGTGTCGCCGACGTTATTACACTTGTTCGAAGCGGGGTCAGCGAAACGGTGATCGCCAACCATATCCTTTCTAACGGCGTGGTGAATCATCCAAGTATCGATGACGTCCTTACCATGCATGATACTGGAGTGAGCGACTATGTGATCGACGCAATGCAAAAAGCTCCGATCGGAGTCGTTGTGGCGCAACCTGTCCAATCAAGCCAAGTGATCGTTCACGAGGAATATCAATCGACTCCCGTTTACGTGACTCGTCCTAACGTACAGCAAGCACCGAGCTACTACTATCAACCGAGTGGTCGTTCTGCGCATCTGCAGCCGGTACCAAGCTACCGTCGCAATTTCTAATCGCTACTTCAGAACGACGAGCAAGTCGTTCGTTTCGACTTGGCTTCCCGATTGCACAAGAAGCTGTGCGATCTGACCGTCGCGGTCGGCGTTGATCATGGTTTCCATCTTCATCGCCTCCAGAGCCAAAAGCTTTTGGCCCTTGGTTACCATGTCGCCTTGTTTGATTGCGACGCCAATCACCATACCGGGCATCCCGGCTGCGATGTGGGTAAGATCGTTCGGGTCGGCTTTGATGCGTTGAGCAACGGTAGACTGCAGCGATCGATCGACGACCTCCACTTCGCGCGGTTGGCCATTGAGCTCAAAGAAAACCGTGCGGGTACCGTCCGGCCGTGGCAATCCGACGGCAAGGTACTTGATGATCAACCGTTTGCCTGGTTCGATGTCGATGCTGGTCTCTTCGCCCAATACCGGACCATAGAAGAAGTCGGGCGTTGGAAGCATACTGACGTCACCGCATTCGATCCGATGGGTCAAGTATTCATCGTAAACCTTGGGATAGAGCACACTCGTAACGATCTCGTGATCGACAGCCGGTCTATTCATCTTGACGAGCAGCTTTTCGCCGACCTTAGAAAAATCGACTGGCGGCAAGGATTCACCGGGTCTACCTGAGACCTCGGGGTGATCTTTGAGAATGGCCTGCTTGACCTGACCAGGAAACCCGCCAGGCGGCTGCCCCATCATGCCGCTTACCAAGTCGATGACCGACGCTGGATAGGCTAGCTCGCGTTTGTTCTCGCAGACATCGTCGACGGTCAATCGATTCGCGACCATGAACAACGCCATGTCACCGACAGCTTTACTGGTAGGTGTCACTTTCACGATATCGCCCAGCATCTGATTCACTTCGGCGTACTTGCGGCACACTTCGGTCCATTGATCGGCTAACCCTAACGATTTTGCTTGTTGATAGAGATTCGTATACTGACCGCCTGGCATTTCATGGTGGTACAGATCGCCATCGGCGACCAACGAATCGCTTTCGAATGGTTTGTAAAACTCGCGGACGGCTTTCCAATAATCCGCCAACTGCGTCAAGGAATCGGTCGTCAATTGGCTTTCGCGACCCGAGTATCGCAACGACTCGACGAGCGTATTCAAATTGACTTGAGACGTGCCGCCTGAAAAAGGCGCCAGCGCCGCATCGGCGATCTCGAGTCCCTCATGGGAAGCCTGGAGAATCGATGCCGCTTGAATCCCGGCAGTGTCGTGCGTATGAAAATGAATCGGAATACCGATCTCTTGTTTGAGTGCACGAACCAATTGCTTCGCGGCCTCGGGTTTGCAGAGCCCCGCCATATCTTTAATGGCCAGGATGTGTGCCCCCATCCGTTCGAGCTGTTTCGCCAAATCGATGTAGTAGGCTAAGTTGTATTTGGGACGATTCGGGTTGATGATGTCCCCGGTATAACAGATGGCCGCTTCGCATATCATCCCGGACTCGACGACCGCATCCATGGCGATCCGCATATTCTCGGTCCAGTTCAGGGCATCGAAGACGCGGAAGATATCAATCCCCGCTTGTGCGGCTTCCTTGACGAACAGCTTGACAACATTGTCAGGATAGTTTGTATAGCCGACAGCATTCGACGCGCGGAGCAACATCTGAAAGAGGATGTTCGGTACGCGCCGTCGCATTTCAGACAGCCGTTGCCAAGGGCACTCTTTCAAGAAACGCAACGATGTGTCGAAAGTCGCACCTCCCCACATCTCGAGCGAAAATAGCTGCGGAGTCAAACGAGCATACGTTTCCGCAATCTGAACCATATCGAAAGTTCTGAGCCGCGTTGCCAGCAACGACTGGTGCGCGTCGCGCATCGTCGTATCGGTAATCAACAGCTCTGGGGTGTTGCGGATCGATTGCGTGAAGCGGGCTGCGCCCATCTTGAGGAATCGCTCGCGGAATCCTTCAGGGATTGCCTGTGTACGATCAAGCTTGGGAACCGGAGCAGGCTCTCGACGAATTTTCTTGATGACCTCAGCGTCCATCTGGCTGCCATTGACGATCGTTTCCGCGAGGAATTTGAGAAGGCGTGTGGCGCGATCGCGTCGTTTCGGCAGTTCAAACAACTCTGGAGTTGTATCGATCATCCGCGTCGTCGCTTCGCCAGACAAGAAAGTCGGATGCGTGATCAGCGATATTAAAAACGGGATATTGGTCTTCACGCCGCGGATTCGAAACTCCTGAAGACAACGCTCCATTCTGGCAGATGCTTCGCCGAGATTTCGTCCCCGAACGCTAACCTTGACTAACAAAGAATCGTAGAATGGGTTCACGACGGCTCCGCTAAACGCACTCCCCGCATCCAGTCGAATGCCCATGCCACCCGCCGACCGATAATGCGTGATACGCCCATAGTCGGGACGAAACTGATTTGTCGGATCTTCGGTGGTGACACGACATTGAATTGCCATCCCGATCGGCTTGACATCGTCTTGCGTGGGAAGTCCGATTTCCGGATCACCCAATCGATGCCCCATCGAGACCTGGATTTGGGCGCGAACCAAATCGATACCGGTCACTTCTTCGGTGACGGTATGCTCGACTTGGATTCGTGGATTCACTTCGATGAAGTAGAACTTATTCGTTTCGGTATCGAGCAAAAACTCGACGGTACCGGCACAGTAATATCCGACTTCGCGAGCAATGGCCAAAGCCGCTTCATGGAGTTGCGAAGCGACCTTGGGCGACAAGTTTGGAGCGGGCGCGATTTCGACGACTTTTTGGTGGCGTCGCTGAACCGAGCAATCGCGTTCGTGAAGATGAATAATCTTTCCGTGCGTATCTCCCAAAATCTGAACTTCGATGTGCCGGGCCTTGCCAACCAGTTTCTCGATGAAGACCTCGTCGCTTCCAAACGCGTTCTTGGCTTCACGTTGAGCCATCTCCAGCGACGATGCCAGCGTGTCGATTGACTCGACGACACGCATCCCGCGACCACCGCCCCCTTTGGACGCTTTGAGCATGACGGGATAGCCGACGGTTTGACACAGTCGCGCCGCTTCTTCCGTGGAACGGACCGCATGCGGCGAGCCTTCCAGGACGGGAACGCCGACCTTTTTTGCAATCGATCGAGCCGCGACCTTGTCGCCAAGCAATTCTAGCGCCCGAACACTGGGCCCAACGAAAACAATGCCAGCATTCTCGAGTGCTTTTGCAAATTCGGCATTCTCTGACAAGAATCCGTACCCGGGATGGACCGCATCAATCTCATTTTCCAAGCACAACTGAACGATTCCAGGGATGTCCAAGTAGGACCGAATCGGTTCGCCACGCTTCCCTATCAAATAAGCCTCGTCGGCCTTAAATCGGTGCAGTGCAAATCGGTCTTCGTACGAATAGAGAGCCACCGTTCGAATGCGGAGTTCGTGGGCACTTCGAAAGATTCGAGTCGCAATTTCGCTACGGTTGGCTGCAAGTAACTTACGGATGGGCTTCATGACGAAAAAGAACACAAGGAAAGAAGCAATTCGACGAGGGGATACTAGACCGCCGCCACGATAGAAAGCATATCAAAATTTTGAGAGTTGTAAGGCGAGCTCTCGAAGTTGGCTTGACGCAGACCTGGATTTTTAGCTACTCCCCACTCAACTAATTGGAAAAACAGGCCAATCTACCGAATTCGAGGGAAATAAGCTGTGCCGAAAGAGCTCGACAATCCGAAATTGCTCGCGCTTTGGTTGGTAGTTTGTTGCGCTTTTATGAATTCGCTCGGTTGTCAACGGCGAGCGTATACCGATCTCTACGCTGAAAGCATGGCTGGCGAAATACGTGAATTGGAAGATCGTATCTACGAATACGACGCTGCCTACCAGGGAATCGAAGAAGAACTGGCCATCCTTCAATCGGAGAACGCTCGACTGCACGATCGGCTTACTGCGATGAACCCATCGCCGAACAACGCGTCCCCTAGTCGATCGCTCTTCAAGAATCTGCCCGGTGCCAACAAAGCACCGAACACAAGCAGCGAGTCCTATAATTTTCGCGAATCCTATCCCGCTGCCCCAGAAGCACCAATCCAGGTCATCCCGAAGCCCGATCCTGTGCCGAGCATCGTGCCCGTCGTGCCACCGAAGGCTAGTGCTCCGAAGACGCCATCGGTTGATCTATTACCTTCGTCGAACGAAAGTAAGCCGGCGAAATCACCCAAGCCAGCGCCAGAGCTCAACGATCTGGTACCACCGAAGATCGAAATGGGTAGTCCGACCAGCAATCCAGCTAGCAATCCAACCAACGATTCGACCAGCAATCCGACGCTCCCGCCGAACACCGTCCCTAACCCGAGCATTGGGATTCCTGCAACACCCGGCGTCGAAACGCTGCCTGCTCCGAATAACTCGTTTAGCCCACCGCCCTTCAATCCTTTGTCGGCTCCACCGGCCAACAACGGCACGCAACATCGCGCAGATGAAAATCGCTCGGTCCGAGTGGCCTCAAGCGAAACGCCGGTACCTGCGTCGAAAGATTTGATTCTCAAGCCGATGCTCGCGCACGCGACTGCAGTAAAGGCACTTCCCGGCGCGATCGATGACGATGTGATCGATGCGGGAAGGATCGAATTACCTAGCTCCATTCAGCCTGCGGCATTTCAAGCATCGAGTCCAAAAAAATTGAATGCGTCTCCTACCGATACCAAAGTGATCGAAATCGCCTTTCATCCAACGTTATGTCGCGGACAGAACCTTGGAGCGGACGACAGCAACGACGGCATGTATCTCGTCTTACAGCCTCGCAATGCTTCAGGCGAAGCGATTGACGTCCCAGCGTCACTGACCATCGTTGTGCTAGACCCACTTCGTCCCGAAAACGAATCCAAGCTCGGACGCTGGACTTTGACGAAAGAAGAAGTTGATGCGCAATTAGAACCGGTGGGGATCGGGCATGGGTATCACATCCCACTTCGATGGCAAGCAGCCAAGCCAACGGGAGATGTCGTCCAAGTCTACGTCCGATACGAGATGGAAGATGGTCGCCGACTGGTCAACGAACGTCGGCTCCAGCTACATGTTCCATCGGTTGGCAGCGCCTCTTGGACGCCGCGCGTCGCGAAGTAGAATTACAAGCGCCAATATTAAGTCAACGAACGCCATCGGCTAGAGTGAATCAACGAGGCAGATATCCATATTCCAGGAACCAAGCTCGAGCATCGGCAATCGATTCATCCGCCGGCCGAACCGTGTAGCCCAGTTCATCGCGTGCTCGCTGACTGCTGTAGCAGTGGAATTGGCCACTCATCTTAAGGGCTGCGGAATTGATATCGGATTCGGTCCCGCGAACCTTGGCTGCGAGATCGCCAATGAAGCCTACCAACACGCGAGCCGGCCATCGCATGATCGTGAACGGTGGCTGCTTCCCACAAGCCTTCGCGATCTTCGTCCATAGCTGCAAGTACGACATGTTTTCTCCGGCGAGGATATAGTGCCGCTCGATAGCGCCGCGTTCCATGGCCAAGAGCACACCTCGCGCGACATCGCGGACGTCGCATACGCTGCAGCCTCCGGAGGGAGCCAACGGGGTCCAGCGTTTCCCGACCTCGATTAACATTCGTCCGCTGCTCGGCTTCCAATCCCACGGTCCGAGCATAAACCCCGGATGAACGATACACGCTTCCAAGCCTTCCTTAGCCGCATCGACCGTAATCTGTTCGGCCTGTCGCTTACTAACAACGTAGGTACACGGTACCTGACCGTCGTGTTGCGTATCTTCGTCAGCAGTTCCTTCGCGATTCCCGATCGCTAACGTATTCACAGTCGAAACATGAACCAAGCGGGCTCGTTCCCGTTTAGCAGCTGCCACGATAGCGCGTGTTCCCTCGACATTGACGCGGTGCGACAGTTCGCGATGCTGCCAGCCAAGATGGATTTGGGCAGCGCTGTGCAAGATCGCATCGACACCAGTCGCAGCCCGAAGTACGCTATCAGCATCGGTTACATCGCCAAAAGCCAATTCGACATCCAGATCACTCAACGCCTTGGGACGATCTTTCGTTCGAACCAACGCGACGACTTGATGACCGTCGTCAATCGCTTGACGCACCAAATTGTTTCCCAGCAATCCAGTGGATCCCGTTACCAGTATCCGCATTTCCTGTTGTCTCCATTCGTGGTAATCTTTCAAAGCATACCATGAATAGTGCAACCTGCGAACCGCGATGGACATCGATGGCCGACCGGCTCATTCAGCATCGCTTTCTGTCCTTGGGTATCGCGGTTATTGTTGGTATTCTGGCCTACTCTCTCAACGGTCGATTTGTCCTGGAACGTCGATTGGAGTCGATGTTTCGTTCGGGCGATCCAGTGCTTGCAAACTATCTTCAGCTACGAGACCAGTTCGGTGGTAACGAAGTGATCTTGGTCGTATTTCCCGACGAAACTTTTTGGGACCCCACGCAACGGAAGTTGGAAGAGCTGGCTGAAATCCACAAGGCCCTCGAAAAAATCGATGGAATTCGCGGTGTGATGGACCTGTCGGTTGTCGATCGTTTGATACGGCAGGTTGAGCGGCCGATGAGTCTCTTTACGAGCCCTCCAAATGCGACGGGGATATTCAGCAAGTCTCCATTGGCGACGGCCATGCTCGATTTGTTCGTTGGGACAACTCATGCAGCCGATGGCCCATGGCTGGCCGCCGCTTGTTTGCTTGATCCATTAGACGATGCGAAAAGCAACAGGTCTGGATTGATTGCGCAGATTCGATCCACTCTCAGCGAGAAGCTACGAAACGAGAAAGCATTTCTAGTCGGCGAACCGATGATGGTCGAAGAAGGATTCGAAATGATCGAAGCGGACGGCCGTCGGTTGGGATGGATTTCGTCGTTCGTTCTCGCAATTCTTATGCTACTCGTGTATCGCAATGTGCGTTGGACGCTGCTGACGCTGCTAGTGGTTCAATGGTCGTTGCTTGTCACACGAGCGATTTGCGTTTTGGCCGACTGGGAGCTGACAATGGTGTCGTCGATGCTGGTGGCGATTGTAACGGTGATTGGTATCGCAACTTCGATGCATTGGCTGTTCGGGTATCAAAAGCTGATTCGCGAAGGCACACCTCCGTTGGAATCACTTCGAAGTTCGTTGCGACTATTGATTCGTCCGATCGCTTGGGCTTGCATTACCGACGCGCTGGCTTTCGCTGCTTTGATGGCGGCCCGCGTCGAACCCGTTCGCGACTACGGTTTGATGATGGCGGTCGCTTCTCTGACAACGTTTCTTGCAATTGTTCTCATCGGGCCGGGCTTCGCGAGCCTCGGTTCAGGTTGGATGTCGAGTCGAGGGCTCGGCGACAGCCACTCAATCGCAATAATTCCCGGCCTTGGCGACCGTCGAACATGGAGCGAGCGATTACTCGAACGCAGCCTGCATGTCTTTCTTCGGCATCGAATGTTGACTGTACTTTTCTTGATGGTCTGGGTCGTGTTTGTTTTTGTTGGATCCTCACGATTGATTGTCGAGACCGATTTTCTTCGAAACTTCCGCCAGGACTCATCGCTTGTTCAAGGATATTCGGTGGTTGAAAAAGAGATGGGAGGAGCGGGCGTTTGGGACATCTTGCTGCCGGCTCCGGCAAAATTGACGAGCGAGTACTTGGATTCGGTGATAGTCCTTGAGAACGAACTGCGTCAGCAGGCTGGTAATAAACTCAGCAAAGTGATGAGTCTCGCCGACGCTGAAAACGCTGCACGTCAATCTGCTTTGCTAGCGTCGCTTCCGGTCGATGTGCGCTTGGCCGGAATGCAAGCGGCGATGCCCAGTTTCTATGATTCACTGATCACCGCTTCCAAAGACCAGTCGCTTCGGACGCTTCGTGTCATGTTGCGAGCCAGCGAGCGAATGTCGGTTGTGGAAAAGCTCGATTTGATCTCGATGGTCGAAACGCGTTGCAAGCTTAGCACGCAAAGCGCCGCATGGCTAAAGCATTTCCCGACAAAAGAAAATGAAATGCTACTTCGTCCACCCATTGTAACAGGATACTACGTACTGCTTTCTAATCTTGTGCAAAGCGTCGTTGCGGACCAATGGGTCTGCTTTGCGATCGCGACGTTGGCGATCTTGTTGGCACTGCGAGTCGCAACGGGAAGTTGGAGGCTTTCGTTGGTCGCACTTGTCCCGAACACGTTGCCCGCGCTCGGTGCAATTGCTGCTTTGGGAATACTCGGCTTGAAAATGAACCTTGGAGCCGCCATGATCGCTGCCGTGTCGATTGGGCTGTCGGTGGATTCGTCGCTCCACTATCTCATTGACTATCAACGCGGAAGACAATCGGGACTCGATTCCAGGGCCGCATTAGCGCAGAGTCAAAGAAGCGTAGGAATGCCGGTTGTATTCTCGACGATCGCCCTGGTGGTAGGATTTGCCTCGTTGGCGATCAGCGAATTTCTGCCCACCGTGGTCTTTGGAGTGTTGGCCGCGATCACGATGGCGGTAGGGCTCGTCGGTAATTTATGGTGGCTTCCGGTATTGGTCGACTTGGTTGAACAACCCGCGAAGACGTAGCCGAAGTTGTCAAACTTCGGACGCAGTTCAGCAATCGTGGTCGATCGAGCTCCATCCGGATTCTGACGAATCCGGCTACATCGGGGTGAAGTTCGAAGATGGGTGAAGTTCGAAGATGGGTGAAGTTCGAAGATGGGTGAAGTTCGAAGATGGGTGAAGCTTGAAGAAACGCAGTGCTGGCCGGCGTAGTTGTCAGTTTTACAATCGATTAAGTAAAATGTTCGCATCGCCAGGTAGTCTATCGCTCTTCCAAGTTACCCCATCTTTCCTGGTTGCGTCGATGCGTCCTGTCTTCGGCAAAATTCGGCCTTGCCACGACCTCCGTAGTTTACCTAAGATGTCTCAAACGGACCTTTTTCGGGTCTCGAGCATGCCATTCGTTGCGATTGTTGGGAATTTCAAAGAGTTGCTCCTAGTTTGGAACGGTGGTTGCTTCTTATGATAGAAGGTTGCCACGGTTGGCAAAATCTGGAAGCTTGATGTGGTCCTTAGAGTTTGTGTAGACTGCAGCTTGCGGACAGAACCTATAATAAGACGGAGTTAAGAAACGTTGTGGATATGAGTCGAAGTTGGACGACATTCTGGTTTACTTCCCAATTGGAAGGCGTCTTCGCAAAGTCGATAACGAATACCAGTGCTGTAGTTGCAACGGACAGCTCTTCTCCGACACGGACTGCGATGCCTTCGATCGATTGGAAATCAACAAACCGCCGGTTTGTTGAGCCTTGCAGTCCACAACTTTCTCGGCACCGGATATATTCAGTGCTCAACATGTAGGGGAGAGCCTTTTATCATGCAGATTTCGAATAATTTTGCCGTTTCGTCCGTCGATGCATTGCGTAATGCATCGCGAAGTTCCGCCACCACCGAGGTTGCTACCGAATCGGAGAGCGCTTCGCTGACGCCAGTGGACCAGCTTGATTTGTCAGCTGAGGCACAAGGAATCTCCGAAACGAGCGATACTGCCGGGGAGATTCGCGTTGATCGGGTCGCCGACATTCGTCGACAGATTGCGGAAGGAAACTACGATACCGACGAAAAGCTTTCGGCGGCTCTCGATAATTTCCTTGACCAGATCGGCTAGTCGTGGCTTCTTGAACTGCATCCGGATTCTGACGAATCCGGCTCCGCAGTGCTTGATGCAAATTTGATTTTAGGGTCCGCTCGGCTACAATGTTGGCGTTGTGCTGGGTGTTGATTCGGTATTTTGAGGCGGTTTTTGTGTCCACTGCAGAAGTTACTAGTGATGAAAATTCGCTCGGTTCGGTACAAGTGTCCTTGTCGCCGATTCAGCGTTTCGAAGAGTATTTGCAGAGTCGCGGCCAGCGGAATACCGAGCAACGTCGTTTTCTCGTCGAGCGGGTGTTTAGTCATCACGAGCACTTCGACGCGGATCAACTGATCGATCAGTTGCCTCGCAAAGGGAATCCGAATTACGTCTCAAGGCCGACCGTCTATCGTACGTTGAAAGAGTTTGTCGACGCGGGTTTGCTGCGTAGTTTTGAGCTCAATGGGCGAAGCGTTTACGAACACGATTATGGTTATCCCAAGCATGATCACCTTTATTGTGAGAAGTGCTGTCAACTGTTTGAGTTTCGAAGCGACGAACTCGAGGTTTTGATCGAAGAGGTCGCCAAGCAGAATAAGTTTAGGATTCGAGGTCATCGCTTGACCATCAACGGTGTCTGCGAAGCATGCTCCAAGCAGCGATCGCGCGATCGCCGTAGTCAGGATCGCGTCTAAATGCCACTCGATAAAGGCGATCGGCTAGGATTTCTCGGCGGTGGACAGATGGCTTGCGCTCTCGCCAAGGGTGCTGTTCTCGGCGAACTATATACGGGTGGAAATTTGGTTTTTTGCGAACCGTCACTCCATCAACAGCAAAAATTGAGCGGTGATTTTCCCGGTTGTACCATTGTTTCGAATGCAGCTGAGCTGTTTGGGACGTGCGCGCGGATCGTCATCGCGGTGAAGCCACAGATTCTCAAAGATATTTCGTCTCAGATTCGACCGCTGATTCATGGCGACCATTTGCTGGTTTCGATCGCCGCGGGAATAACGCTACCGCAGCTTGCTGACTATCTTGGTGGCCATCGAATCGTTCGCGTCATGCCGAACACGCC
>JANPLJ010000678.1:0-7322 GCA_031426475.1 Pirellulaceae bacterium
TCATCTTCGCGCCATGAATCGGAAAGATATCACCATGCGTTGTAAATCGCTCGTTCTTCCCCTTCGCGCCATAAGCATTGTCGAGTATCTGAACTTCGATCCCTCGTGTAAACGGAATGCCAACAGATGGGATTCCGTCACCCCACAAGAAAAGCCCAGCGTTGCCGCCTGGGTGCATGTGTCGCCACTCCAATTCGACGATACAATTTTCGTACATCCGCTCGGTCCGAATGACTCCAGTCGGTTTGCCGGTCGATACAATCATTCCATCGCGGACTGTAAACGTGTTCGGAGCAACGTTGACAGGCATCCAGCCCGATAGGTCTTGACCATTGAACAGCGGCTTCCAATTTTCGCGCGAAGTCTCCGCGCGTATGGATGTCGCAGTCAATAGAGAAAGGCTAACCAACAAGAAACAATTCAGTAGTCGCATGAGGTAGGGCTCCGAACACGGTATAAAATCGACCCAACGCGATTATACCCCCAATCCCCACCGCCCGCACTCGATTGGTGATTGGTAAAACTCGAAGTTTGATTAAGATGGTGTCGTACCATGATGGCTCAGAACGAGCTGTTTTCTTTTCCCCGACAGCGTCGTGGCGGCGAGGCGGTCGATTTCCAGTGAGCAATAATGAGTTTTGATATTCAACGATTGGTAGAGTTTGACTTTCTCCGTGCAACCGAAATCGCGGCCCTCAACAGTATGCAATGGGTGGGTAAGGGTGATAAAGAAGCGGCCGATGCCGCAGCTTGCGACGCGATACGCGGGATGATGGATATCACCGATATTCGTGGGACGGTCGTGATAGGAGAAGGCATCAAAGATAACGCCCCTGGAATTTTCAAGGGTGAAAAGTTGGGGATGTGGCGAGAGGGATCTCCGCGATTCGATATCGCACTCGATCCTGTCGATGGGACAACGAACATAAGCAAAGGGATGCCGAACTCGATCAGTTGCATCGCGGCTGCCATTCCCATGGCGGACGAACCCGCTTTGATGGATATCCCCGCTTTCTACTTGACGAAATTGGCCTATCCTTCGAAAGTTCGGAAAGCGTGGATTGCCGACCCTGGTCTTCCGATCAGCGTCGACGCGCCACTTTCGGAAGTCATCGGCATTACCGCCAAAATTCTTGGCAAGCATGTCCGCGATGTCACCGTCATGATACTCGATCGACCTCGCAATGAACCTTTCATCGAAGAAGTCCGTCGTGTCGGTGCATCGTTGCGAATGATTGCCGACGGGGACATCGCCACCGCTTTGGCACCGGCTCTGGGATCGACCAATATCGATCTTTATGCAGGAATTGGCGGCACCCCCGAAGGTATTCTCGCAGCGGCCGGACTTCGATGCCTTGGCGGTGGGATGCAAGCGAAAATATGGCCTCGCGATGAAGCCGAGCGCAAAAGCCTCGTCGAAGCTGGTTGGGGAGACAGACTCGATACGATATATCGATCGCGAGACCTAGCCCAAGGGGACGAAATACTCTTTGTCGCAACCGGAATCAGCGATAGTCCTTTGCTCTCCGGCGTCGAAGTTCGCGGTACGACCGCCATCACGCATTCGGTGCTCATGCGAGCTAAGAGCGGTACTGTTCGCTATGTCCGCACAGAACACAACCTCGACAAAAAGACGATTCATCTACGCTCGACCGGAAAAGAAGGGGCGATCTAACACGACATCGCCAAATGGCTGAAAGCTTGACCTACGAAATGGGCTTGCGAGGATCGGGGCGAGCAACCATTGCTAGCTTTCGCTTCAACCACAGCGCATTGCCGATTACCGTAATGTCGCTGGCCCCCATCGCCAGAGCGGCCCACAAAGGCCCACTGACGCCAAGTAAGCCAAACGCTGCCACGGGAATCGCCAGGGCGTTGTAGAAGAAAGCAAAGAACAGGTTTTGCTTGATCGTTTTGAGCGATGCTCTAGCAAGCTGAACAAGTTCTGGGATCGCGGCGACGCGGTCGCCCGGTATCACTACTGCCGCCGCTTCCATAGCAACGACAGTGCCAGACGCCAAGGCAACACCAAGCCCTGACGTCGCTAAGGCGGCGGCATCGTTCAATCCATCGCCAACCATTATCACATCTTCTCCAAGCGAACGTACATACGCAGCCTTTGTCTCGGGAGTCGCTTCGGAAACAACGTTGACTGCGTCAATTCCAAGCTCGTTCGCGATGGACTCCGCGGTTTCACGTCGATCGCCCGTCAACATCGACACGCTCATTCCTTGTTGCTTCAGCAGCAATACCGCGTCGATCGCATCGCCGCGCAGTCGATCATTGAGCATCAGCGTTCCAACGCATTTCCCATCAACTAGAATTCGCGATGTTGTATTCAGATCGCGTTCGACGACGACGTCCAGAAGTTTGATTCGCCCTTGGACTCCGTGTCCAGGAATCGCTCTAAAATCCTCAACCGGCGAAAGAACGAGACCTCGCGACTTCGCTTCACGGACAATCGCCTTTGCGATCGGATGTTCGCTTGGCGACTCAACCGAAGCGGCTATCTGTAAGAGTTCGTCCTGCGTGTATTTTTCCTGTGGCGTAATCGCTATGACAGCAGGCTGCCCGCGAGTGAGAGTTCCCGTCTTGTCGAATACTATGCGTTTGGAACGACCAATCCTTTCGAGCGTAGCAGCGTTTCTAATGAGAATACCGCGCTGACTTGCAGCCCCAGTACCAACCATGACAGCCATCGGTGTGGCCAGTCCCAGTGCACATGGACACGAAATGATGAGCACCGTAACCGCTGCGATCACGCCTTTGGGAAGATCTCCTGCTAACCACCAGCCGGTGAGAGTTAGCGCGGCAATCGTAAGGACGGTGGGAACAAAAATCGAAGCGACTTGATCCGCCAAACGTTGAATTGGAGCCCGGCTGGTCTGTGCTCTTTGGACAAGGGTTGCAATCCTTGAGACCGTCGTATTTCGCCCGTCGACGGTCGTCTCGACAATCAAGCGTCCCGTCGTGTTCATCGATCCAGCGACGACCGAATCTCCTGGCTTCTTGTCGACCGGAATCGATTCGCCCGTAACGATCGATTGATCCACCGCCGACTGACCTTCGATGACAATGCCATCGACGCCGATTCGTCCACCCGGTCGAACGATCATCTTCCAGCCTTTTTGAACTTCCACGCTCGAAACGGATTGTGACGAGCCATCCTCGGCCAAGATCTCGGACGTCTCGGGCTGCATGCGCAACAGTTCGCGCACGGCGGATCCGGCTCGCGAACTTGCGCGAGCTTCAAACCAATGGCCAAGGCTTACAATCCCCAAAAGGCCCGCCGCCTCCGCAAAGTAAGTCGGCTGGTCGATTTTCAAAATCATCACGACCGACGAATAGACAAAGGCGGTCGTCGCACCGATGGAGATAAGCGTGTCCATGTTCGTCGTTCGACGAATTGCGGCCTGCCATGCCGACTTATAGAATTCGGACCCGGCAAATAGAATAATCACCAACGAACCCAAAAACATACTCCATGGCATCCAATCACCATGCCAATGCATGGCCGTGGCAATCCAATGAAGTAGCTCAAGCGGTGCCCAAAGGCCCATCCCGACGATCGCTCGATGTCGCCAAATTCGCTCGTTCGACTGCTGTTGACGTTCTATCTCGCTATACTCGTTCGTTTTTTCAGCTGGATCGATTAACTGAGCGCTGAATCCACGCTCGCGGATCACCTCGATCAACGATGCCGGCTGTAACGATCGGCCTTCGATCTCCGCGGTACCAGCAGCAAAGCTAACACTCGCCGCCTCAACGTCCTGACGAGCCTCCAGCGCACGCTGGATCGACGCTGCACATCCCGTGCACGTCATTCCAGTGATTCGAAAGCGAAGCGTTTCTCCATTCGACGCGTTCGACGAAGAATCCGTGGCAGGATTCATTTCCGTTTTTGAATTCACGTGCGGCAACACAATCATTCGAAGATAGAGACAAGCGACCGTGATTGAAGTAACCGTCGCAGTATCGGTATCATACCCTTTTGCAAAGCGACAGGGTACAAATCGACTTGCAAACAGCGTCGCAGGCATTGAAGGCCAAGAATGCCACTCCCCGAAGGAGATCGTCCGGCTTTTGGACCACAGCATTCCTTGGGTGGCACGCCCTACTACTACGACGCACGACCCATCGCCGCAAGGTTTAGCGTCCTAGACGTTACAACGCATTACGCGACAGCAGATCGGCGTCTCACGCGTGTGGCGATGAGACCAACCAAGGCCAATAGCATGGCGGACGATGGCTCGGGAACTGCAACGACCAAATCCAGAGCGTAATTTGTCAGGCCACCTTGTTGTTGGACGTAAACCGTGTACTGCCCTGGCGGAAGCGAGTCATATCGTAGGGCAGTGGTTTGCTCTGGTGTCGGTTGCAGTCCAATGAATCGACCACCGATGAGGCTGGAAGAAAGAAGATCGGTGGTTCCGACTACAGCGTTACCGAATCCAAAAGTCGTTCCGCCGATGAACTGCGTCTCGTCAACGCCGTTTCTGAGTTGCGATCGGACATACGGAAATGTGGGCCCAGAATCCATCGCGATGAAAGCTAGATCGTCACTCGATGCATACTGTGCGAGAATAATCTTATCCAACCTCGCACCGGTGGGGACGATGAAAGTGAAAACATCGACGTCTGAAGGCGTACCTACGACAGTTGCCGAAACCGTCGATGTTCCCAACGGCAATGTACCTAAGTTGGTAGGTGCCGAGCTAAGCATGGACAAGGGCCCATTGGTAGTTTCACTCCAAATGATCGCCGCTTGGGAAGTACTAACGGATATTGCGACGAGAAGCAAAGCTAGGAAGAAACAATTGCGCATTTTTGATTCTCGATAAGTGGAGGAGACAGACGTGCAGAGGCGATGGGACTGCAGTCGCGACTCGAATTATCGTCGCAATCCATTCGCCATACAAGTAGAAAAACACAACCGAGCGTCCTAAATCGCTGCGTTTTCCCGCTTGCTCGGCCAACGGCGGGCTTTGGTCTAGTCAATTGACCCCGGTCTGACCACAATAACGCCTTTCCTGCCTTGACCTTAGGTGCAGTTCCCAAGCGACAGTATCGCGACGAATCACCCTAGACAAGCATTCCTCAAACGCTCTGAGACGCCTGCTGTGGATCGTAGATTTTTCGCCTGGATGCTGCTAACGCTTTCGTTGTTCATGCTTTGGAATAGCATGACTCAGCGACAGAAACTCGAAGAGATGAAGGCAGATAAGGCGAGAATCGAGCGAGAACAGAAGAAAGATCGCGATGCAGAACTCGCTCGAGAGAATGCCGCCAAGGCGATCGAAAAAGCCGACGTCGCTGCGCCGGTGAAAGCTCCCGCGACGTGGCATACCCTCGGTTCGATGGATTCCGAGGATGGTTACCGATTGCTGGTAACGCTCACTAGCAAGGGTGCTGGTATCGAGCGAATCGAGTTAGTCGAACAACCTAAACCTGGGAAATTTCTTTATCGCTCGTTGGCAACTCGCGGTGGATATTTAGGGTACTTGGCAGCGACGACCGAAGAGCGTGGCCTTCGGATTCACTCGGTGCCTAAAGGATCCGCCGCCGCCAATGCGAAGTGCGAAGATCCGAGTGTCGCAGCTGGACTTGCAGCGAACGACATCTTGGACAAAGTCGACGACCAACCTGTGCGAAGCGAATTTGAATTGGAATCCTCGCTCATCAAACGGAAACCAGGCTCGAACGTCAAGCTAACGGTTCATCGAGGCGAATCGCCGGACGATTTGCGAGAACTGCTGTTCACCATCAAGCTTACCGAACCCCCGATGGATGTCGTCCGCATGGAAGACGACATGCCGCGTGAAAAAGTGCCAGGAAATCTCCTGCGTCCCTCGATGCTGACAACTCTCGCGAAAGTCGATGGCATCGAAGCGATTCCCGGCAATGAAACGATTCCGGGGCTGGAAGCAAGTCTGAACGAGGATTGGCAAGCGAATCCGCTCGACGTCACCGATGGTCAAGGGATCGAGTTCACGCTTCCACTGCAAAGCTATTTGGCGGGTGCTGGTTCCAAAGCAAACCTGGAACTGGTCAAGCGGTACCGGCTACATAAAGCGAGTCGCGAAAACGGTCAGCCCGCATCGGTGAATTCCGCGGCCTATCACATCGACGTCGAGACCCTTGTTCGCAATCTGGATTCCGAGCCGCACGTGGTATCGCTTCGCCAAGAAGGTTTAAACGGAATTTCACTGGAGGGCTGGTGGTACTCGATCAAACTGAGCCCCGATTTCTTCAGTGCCGCCGGAGCTCGCGATGTCATGATGGCTCGTAAGACCGGCGCCCATGAGTTGATTACACGACGCAATATCCAAGAGTATGCTCGCTCGCACACGGACCAACCTGAGAGCATTTTCTTCGGAATGGACTATCCACTCGATAAGCGGTCGTTCCGGTATATCGGTGTCGATCAACAGTATTTCACAACGGCCATTCTGCCACACCCTGACTCGCCAGATGCGCTTGATGACTTGGCGCAAGGCGCAGCGCGAGCTATCGCAGATGTCCAGAAAACGATTCCCTACAAGGATATCGCGACCAACGTCAGCTTTCGTTTCGATACCAAATCGCTCACAGTCCCCGCTTCCGGTGAAATAACCAAGCATTATCGCGTATTCGCTGGCCCTAAAGACACCGAGGTCTTGGATCTCTATGGATTGAGCAGCTCGATGTACTTCGGCTGGCCGATCTTTGAATGGGTAGCCAAGCCACTATCGTTTATCCTGCATACCTTCTATGGAATCGTTCGCAACTACGGTATCGCGATCATCATGCTCACGATCTTGGTGCGGAGCTGTATGTTCCCGCTTTCACGGCGTGCGGCGATCATGGGCCAGCGAATGCAAGAGATGGGCCCAGAAATGAAGCGGATCAACGAACTTTATAAAGACGACATGACCAAACGCGGTCAAGAGATGCAGTTGCTTTACAAGAAATACAACTTGAACCCGATGGCAAGCTGTTTGCCGGTCTTCATCCAATTGCCTATCTTTATTGGCCTATATCGTTGCGTGTCAGTCGATATTGGACTGCGTCAACAAGCGTTAATCCCAGGCCTGGAGTGGTGCTCGAATCTGGCTGGCCCAGATATGCTCGCTTCATGGCCAGCATGGATGCCAGAGTTCATCTCGGGCAAAGGAACTGGCTGGTTCGGTCCTTATATCAATCTATTGCCGATTATCACAATCGCCCTTTTTATCGTCCAGCAAAAAGTCTTGATGCCCAAAGCAACCGACGAGCAAACTCGGATGACCCAGCAGATGATGATGGTCATGACCGTCTTTATGGGCGTTCTCTTCTTCAAAGTC
>JANPLJ010000679.1:0-5835 GCA_031426475.1 Pirellulaceae bacterium
GAATGATTGTCATGCCTGGGTTGGATGTCGGATTGTTGCTGATGTTTGCCATCAGCAGTCTCTCAGCCTACGGAATTATCTTGGGAGGCTGGGCTTCGAACAATAAATACTCGCTGTACGGAGCGATTCGATCGTGTGCCCAGTTTATCAGCTACGAAATCCCTCTTGGGATGTCCGTTCTGGGCGTAGTAGTGGTAGCGGGCTCGATGAACATCGAGACGATTGTTGCATCGCAAGCGACTGCCGACGGCATTTTAGGTTGGAATGTCTGGTGGCAGCCATTGGCTCTGATCATTTTCTTTACCAGCGCCCTGGCGGAAACCAATCGTTTGCCGTTCGATTTGGCCGAATGTGAACAGGAGTTGGTCGGTGGATTTCACACGGAGTACGGCGGCATCAAATTCGTACTGTTTTTCTTGGCGGAGTATACGCATGTCGTCACCATTAGTTTCATGACGGTCCTATTGTTCTTCGGTGGTTGGCACTTCCCCGGTTTAAGCGGCACCGTGGATGCTACATGGCAAATGATCGTATTGGGTGCGATCGTATTGCTTACGAAAGTATGCTTGGTTGTTATCTTGATCATGTTGCTGCGATGGGCGCTGCCGAGGTTCCGGTTTGACCAATTGATGGGACTCACTTGGAAAGGGCTGATTCCTTTGGCCATGTTAAATCTGATCGGAGTCGCAATCGTCTCGACAGCTCAATGGCCTCGATGGTCGCTGGCGATTGTCTCCTTGTTTTTGCTAATTGGAGCTGGAATGTGGAGCACTTCTCAGCTTCAAGCAAAATTGCGACGACCAGCAGGAATGAATCCTACAGCTGCTTAAAGGTATTGGACCATTAGATCGCCGACACCGCGAATCGAAAGAACGAAC
The DNA here is from genome assembly GCA_031426475.1 of Pirellulaceae bacterium. Taxonomy (GTDB): domain Bacteria; phylum Planctomycetota; class Planctomycetia; order Pirellulales; family Pirellulaceae; genus JAIYDQ01. The sequence goes on from JANPLJ010000679.1 coordinate 879, forward strand.
ATGACGGTAAGTGAAGTCAAGCCGAAGAGCCTAAAAAAGAAGACGGTCGAATGGGCCGAGGATCCAAAAATTGGATTTGTCGAGGCGATTTATCTGCCGGCCATCGCTTCTGGATTGGCGACTGCATTGAAGCATGTTTTCTTCAAGAAGCGATTGACGAAACAGTACCCTGAAGCCGAACCTGAGGTTCCTCCGAATTATCGCGGTGTCCATCGGTTGAATCGCGACGAGGAAGGACGTGTTAAGTGCGTAGCCTGCTATATGTGTCAAACGGCGTGTCCGGCGAACTGCATTGAGATTATCGCCGCACCTGCTCCACAAGATGATCCGAAGTGGGCGAATCGTGACAAGTATCCGGCGACCTTTACGATTGACGAATTGCGATGCATCTACTGCGGGATGTGCGAAGAAGCTTGTCCGGTCGACGCAATCGAATTGACTAGCATTTACGACTTGACTGGCTTGAGTCGGAAAGAGCTGATCTTTGACAAAGAGAAGTTGCTTTCGGTCTTCGATGAAACCTCAAAAGCTGGGCAAGATCCGGTGCGAACGACGCGTGGCAAACTCGGCCCGGCATCGGAAGTGTCCAATATGGCAGCGAACAGCCCACCCCCGCCTGGTGGCGGGCGGCATGGATAGTTGGAAAAAGGATATTTGAACGTGTTTAGCTTTCCCCTTGCTCAATCGATGCTCGACAAAGTCGGACGTGTGGACTGGCATTTGATGGCCTTCATCTGCATTGCCTTTGCCGCGGTCGGATATTACTGCGTCCAGAGTGGCATTTTGCGGTCAAAATCGATTTTGATCATAGGCATCGTGCATCTAGTCGCCGCTGGAGCGCTGGTCACGATCACCCATAAGCCATCGCTCGACACTTACATCTTGCTCGCTTTTTGCGGCCTTGCGACGGGTGGCGGAATTGCATTCTTGACTGTTCGGCAGCCGATCTACGCTGCCCTAGGATTTGCAACGGCGATCCTTTCCAGTTCAGGCGTGCTGTTCATGCAATCGGCTTTGTTTGTTGCCGCAGCGACGATGATCGTCTATGCCGGTGCTACGATCATTATCTTCTTATTCGTACTGATGTTCTCACAACAAGAATCGTTGGAGACCTACGAACTGAAATTGAACAGACCATTCTTTGCGATGATCATCGGTTCGCTTTTCCTTGGAACGCTCGTCTATTCGTTGCAATCGGTAGAAGGTGTGACGGCAGTCGAGTGGAGTCAACCGACGACACGCCCGCTGAGCCATGAAGGTAAGCTCGCTACGACCAGCAGCACAGCAGGGCTGGGGCGATCGATGTTTACCGAGTACTTGGTGACGGTCGAGTTGGCTGGTACGTTGCTCTTAGCAGCCACCATCGGAGCCATCGCGGTAGCCCAACGGACGATTGAGGTCGAGCCATGAACGATACAACGCAACAACTACTTTTATTTGGAGCCGTATTGTTCACGATCGGCATGGTTGGATTTCTGACTCGCCGGTCGATGATCTTGATGTTCCTGTCGCTCGAAATGATGTTGGCGGGCGTCAGCGTGAACTTGATCGCGTTCTCGAAGCAACATCAAAACTACCAAGGCCAAGTCATGGCGATTATGGTTTTGACGGTAGCGGCCTGTGAAGCGGCGATCGCGTTGGCGATGGTCGTTTCGCTTTTCCGACGCAAGGCGACATTGGACGTCAATGCTTGGTCAGAATTGAACGAGATGGCAGGTTTTCCGACGTCCGAAAAAACCATGATCATCGTTGAGCATTCGATCGATTATCCAAAGTTGACGCCTGCAGGCCTGGACCCTTCGGTCATGCCGGTCCCAGCTGATTTGGGGCAGGCCGGTTGGACTCAAAAAGATGAACAACGGCTTCGCGAAGCGGAGATCTCACAGAATGCTTGAAATGATTGCGTGGCTAGTTCCGACCGCCCCTTTGATCGGATGCGTGATATGCACTTTTCTCGCCCTTCGCGGCGATACGCTTTGGGCGCATTGGCCAGCGGTACTTTCGTTAGGCACGTCCGCTTTGTGTACGCTTCTCCTGGTTGGAATGCACAGTACCGAGGAAGGGATGACCGTCTTGGACGGTTACACTTGGTTGGATGTGGGTAGTCTTAGGCTCGACGTGTCACTGCGATTGGATAGCCTTTGCTTGACGTTGCTTTCGGTCGTGACATGCGTCAGCTGTTTGGTTGCGATCTATGCTCGCGATTACATGCGAGATGATCCGGGCTACGCACGATTCTTCGCGGTCTTCACGGGATTCGTTTTTTGCATGACGATGTTGGTGATGGCCAACAACCTGCTGCTCCTGTATGCCTTTTGGGAAGGTGTCGGTACGTGCAGCTATCTGCTCATCGGATACTACTTTCGAAAGCCTGCTGCGGCACAAGCGGCAATGAAAGCTTTTTTGGTAAATCGTATCGCCGATTGCGCGTTCCTGTTGGGGATACTTCTGCTTGCATTCACAATCGGACAGACTGCGGCCGGTCAATCGACCGATTTGATTGGTCGACTTGACTTTAACGTGATACACGCGTCAGCCGAGGAGATATCTCGCTCGGAAGCCTATCCAGACCTCATTGGATGGCTCGCATTGTTATTTGTCATCGGGGCAATTGGCAAATCAGCTCAGTTTCCTCTGCATGTCTGGTTGCCTGACGCGATGGAAGGCCCGACCCCGGTAAGCGCGTTGATCCATGCCGCAACGATGGTGACCGCCGGTGTCTATTTGATGGCCCGCATGGCGCCGTTCATGATTTATGCTCCTTCGGTGTTGTTGATTTTAGGTTGGCTGGGAGGGATCACGGCATTGGCGGCCGCCGTGATGGCGCTCTTCCAAGATGATTTGAAACGCGTCTTGGCCTATTCGACAGCAAGTCAATTGGGGTATCTATTCATGGCGTTGGGATGTGTCGCTGTTCCAGACATGATGACCATCGCTGTGATGGCAGCGATGTTTCACTTGGTGACTCACGCTTTCTTCAAAGCGTTGCTATTCCTCTCGGCTGGAAATGTTATGCATGCAATGGGAGATGTGATCGACATGCGACGATTTGGAGGCCTAAGAAAATTTCTTCCCAAGACGAACTGGTTGTTTTTGGTCGGGGCCGCCGCACTCGCTGGGATACCACCTTTGGCGGCTTTCTTCAGTAAAGACACGATCTTGTCGCTGCTTGCCGACGCTCGAATGGATCCAGATTATGGAAATCACTTCACGGGACTTTTGGTAATCGGCTTTTTGACCGCTTTGATTACGGCCGTCTATACGGCAAAGGCATACTTCAAAACTTTTTGGGGCCAGGTCAAACTTCCTGCAGAAGCTGGTGACCATCCTCACGAAGCGACATTGATCATGTTGCTCCCGCTGTACATCCTTGCCGCAGGCGCAGTTATCGCGGGGGTTTTGCTTGGCCCGACAGGCTTGATACTAGACTACATCGGAAATACAAATCTGCCGTTCATGCCAGCCCTTCACGGCGAGCATCACGAAGCGCCTTGGGTTATGCTATCTTCGTTTTTGATTGCGGCGGTCGGTGTTGGAATTGGTTATCGACTGGCTTCCCCTTCGACGAGTACTTCGACTCGTGAATCGGCGGGAACTTGGTTCGCCGATTTCGCTCGAGAACGCCTTTACATCGACGCGATTTATAGCGCCCTGATCGTAACGCCGCTGATGTGGATCGGACAACTTTTGAGCGGCTTTGATCGAACTGTAGTCGATGGATTGACGCTCGGCGTTGCGAAAATGCCTAACGGTTTAGGACTGTTTATGAGGAACGTTCAGACTGGATTGGTGTCTTCGTATGCATTTCTAACGATGTTGGGCGTCGCGGCGCTTGCCCTTTGGATTGTTTGGCAGTAAACGATGAACTTGTGGACCTATGAAGTCTGCGAGTTGGTCAATGATCGATTTTGATGGAGAAAAGATGACAAGCCAGTTACTGCCGCTGCTGATCGCAGTCCCCTTCTTTGCGGGTGTGTTGATCTGCGCCTTTGGCCGAAAAACCCCGGCTCTATCGACTGGTCTAGGAATCTTGGTGGCAGTGCTGGTTTTGATAGGTTCGATCGGATTGATTTCTGAAGTCTCCAGCGATCTCGCCGAAGATTCGCGTATCAGCACGGTTCCTGTCGACGGTAAGGCGGCTTCCGAGACTCATGGCTTAGTCAAACCGCACGTCAGCTATGCACCCTCATGGATGATGCTCCGGTTGCCGATCTCGATTTATCGTCATCCGATTGTCTGGCAGCTTCAATTGGGTGCCGACAGCCTCGGTGCAGCGATGGTCTTGCTTTCAGCGATCGTAACATTAGCGGTCCTGCTCTTGGCAAAGAACCAGATTACGCATCTGCCAGAGCTTTATACAGGGCTAATCTTGATAGCTCAAAGTCTTTTGAACGGCGTATTCGTCTCGATGGATCTTTTGCTCTTTTATGTCTTCTTTGAAGCGGTGTTGTTGCCCATCATCATTCTGATCAATGTATGGGGCGATACCAAGGAATCCTTAAAAGCATCGCGAAAGTTCTTGTTGTATACGTTGGCGGGTAGTATTCCGATGGTCGTGGGGCTCGTCGGATTAGTCGTACGATCCGCGACCCCTGAGAAGCCAACGACCGTGCTTCTTACCGAACTTTCGAACATGGCGTACTCTGCCCAGTTGGAGGCGACGAGCAAGCCCGCTGCGAACAATGAGAACGCGACGGAAAAGGCCGCGGCCGTGAAAGAGACTTCGACCAACATCGCGACCAACCATACTATCATTTTGTTCACGCTGCTCTTGGGACTCGGCATCAAGATGGCGATCCTTCCGTTTCACAGTTGGCTACCAACGACCTACGAGGCAGCGCATCCTAATACGACCGCTTTCATCGCGGCTGTTGTTGGAAAGCTCGGTGTTTTTGGCATGTTACGAATCGTCCTGCCGTTGACCCCACTGGCGATGATGCATTACTTCCAATTCATC
>JANPLJ010000680.1:0-7354 GCA_031426475.1 Pirellulaceae bacterium
TCTCGCAACCGCGTGCGAACTTGTTGAAGATACTCCTGAAAACGTTGCCGACTCGATGTTTTGGACATAGCTCTGCAATCATAGACGACTTCTAGCTGCTTGCGCTACGGTAGCTCAACAAAGCGCGTTGAAAGACCCAACGGCTTGTCGTCCAAGCAATCAACGTAGCAACGAGCGTAAAGCCCGCTACCCACCAATCTTGAGCCGTGCTAGGCACAATCGGCTGGGCCAAAATTCGAGCTGGCACATTGACGACCACTAAAACCGGGACAACAAATGTAAAGATTGCCCACAGCGGCAATCCCCAACCGACTTGATAGATGTCGCTCGGATAACGAGAGAAATTGGTGATGTAAAACCAGAAATCATAAAGACTTTGGTTGCGTCCAAGCCAAATACTGGTTGCCGCCAAGCACATCATCAAACTGTAGAGCAGAACGATTCCGCAGCCGACGAATAGGATGTAAAGCGGAATCGTGTACCAGTGGAGCTGCCATACAGGACCGGATCGCCACGGCAACGAATTCATCGCGTAAGCAATCAACAATCCTCCCACCAATAGGTTGGAGAGGGCTGACCAATGGATCTTCCGAAATGAAACAAGAAACTGAGTGTCGATGGGCTTTAACAATGCGAAATCGAGCCCTCCCGTTCGAATGAGTTCGCTGAATTCCTCCGCATTCGGCATCAAAAACGCTTGGATAATAGCGTTGATGATCCAGGTCGTCCCGAGAAAGACGAAAAACTCAGACTTGTGCCAGCCCGAAGTGACTCCGATGGAATTGGTATGGTGGAATATCAACACGTAGAAACCGATATTCATCAGCGTCCAACAAACACTCGATAGACAGTCGAGCAAGAAATTCGTCCGAAAAGTCATTTCTCGAATCAGACTATTGCGTGCGAACGTAAGCCAGACTCGGAGATACGATGGATACATCGACGGTGTTTGCATAGTTGTTATCGGTCCTTTGAAGTTAACCACCGTAACCGCTGTAGCGACGCAACCCGGCGTAGTAAAGGAAACGCGACAAAACGATAAACGCCGTCGTCCAACCTACCAAAACCGCCATTTCGAACCAAAGCTGTGCTCCCGTTACCTTGCCGAGAAAGACAGCCGCTGGAAAGTACGCTAAGTATTTCAATGGCATGTACTGCACAATCGATAGCCACGGTTCTGGCAAGATATCCAGTGGGAACATATGCCCTGAGAGAAAGAAACTAAAGAGCATGTAAACGAAAAGCAGCGACGAGATTTCCATGAACCAAAAGCCCGCTAGGCCAAGACTTGCTTCCAAGAAAAACCCCAAGACGAAGCTCAGCACGACCGACAAAATAAAGGCCAACAATTGCGTCGCTTCTGGAATGCCGGCGGTAAAAAAGCTTCGACACAAAAAGAAGACCAGCGCAAAAGGCAACGTCGCAACCGAGTAGTAAGCCAACTTATGCGCCAACCTTGAAAGCAACAAATAGCCGAGCAAGTCGACTGGCTGTACGAGAAACTTTTTGATCTCGCCTTCGCGTATTTGCTTGGCGATGTTCGAGGCCAGCCCTGGCATGCTGGAAAAGGCTCGTACCAACATCGTCAGCAGATAGTAAGCGACCATGTCGGGAAACGAGTAGCCGACAAGGGTTGCCTTTTCGGGCGAACCGGGGTTGATCGACTCGAAGACTGCCCACCACAAAAAAATCTGGGTGATGATCGGCAAGAATCGCATCAACGTCCCAAGTGCGAAATCACCTCGATAGACAAGTCGTTCCTCCAACGAAATTCGAAGAATCGTGTACCAGATCGCCATCCGGTCACGAAAGCCCGTTACTCGCGAGGTGTTTCCATCAGAATTGACAATCGACATCACGTAGCGTCCTCGCTGACTTGCGCAAAAAGCCCGGCAATGACCTCCTCCAAAGGCGGATCTTCGACCGCGACATCGTTGATGGTATAGGCTTCCAGCACGCCCGCAAGAGTAGCCGAAATCTTCGCCCGCTCGCACTTGAGCTTCACGCGAGGCATCTCGATCGATTGAATCTTACCGAATCGTTCAAGCCCTTCCGCCCCCTGCCCTTCTCCGAGTTCCAATGTCACCAATTTGGTCCCACTGAATTGATCGATGATTCCCGCCAACGATCCATCGTACTTTACTTGCCCCTGTGCGATCACTACGACTCGTTTGCATAATGCAGCGACATCCTTCATGTAGTGGCTGGTGAGCATGATCGTGATCCGGCGTTCCTCTTGATAGAATCGCAAGAACTGTTGAATGTTATGCTGAGCGACGACATCCAGGCCAATCGTCGGTTCGTCGAGAAAGAGAACTTCCGGCGAATGGAGCAAGGCTGCAATCAGCTCCATCTTCATTCTTTCGCCCAATGACAATTCGCGCACCGGTCTACCGAGCAAATCGGCAACCGTCAGAAGACTGGTGAGTTCATCCAATGTTCGCTGAAAGGCTTTGGAATCGACGGCATAGATTTGCTGGTGCAACCGAAATGATTCTTGCGCCGGCAGATCCCACCAAAGCTGGTTCTTCTGTCCCATCACCAACGCAAAGCGACGCCGATACTCGATGCTGCGTTCCCAGGGCACGAATCCCATGACGGTCGCCGAGCCTGACGTCGGGTAGATCACGCCGGAAAGCAACTTTAACGTCGTTGTTTTCCCCGCACCGTTGGGACCGAGAAAGGCAACAAACTCGCCTTGCTCTACTCGCAGGTCGATCGAACGCACTGCTTCGACCGTTCGATAGTCGCGTTTGAAGAGTCCTTGAATCGCTGCTTTAAGCCCCTCTTGCTTTTGGTAGACACGATACGATTTGGCAAGGCTGTTGATTTCAATGATAGACATGCGAAGAGTTAGCTAAATCGCTTTCAAAATGATCGGTCGATCGAGTGAACTGAGGACAATCGGACGCGAGATTTCTTCATCGGGGTTTTCCGTCGAACATTCAATCGACCATCGAATTCGGATAAGCGTTGCTTCCAAGCTTAACGGCCCCCTTGGCAACTGCCAACGAAAGGCTTGGCTTCCGCTTTCCGCCTGCGGATGCCATCTTTGTTCAACTACGATATCACCTTCATCATCGCCTTTTCCTTCCGTCGACCATTCAAGACTAGCAGTGATCGCCACCGGAGCCTGGATCATATCCCAAACGATTCGTCCCGATAGGAAACTTCCAGGACGGTACGCAGATTGGTCGCCGTCCAATTCAATTTTTAGCATTCGAAGCTCCTTCCATGGGCGGAGGATAGACGGTAACCAGAAACACGTCGTGAATGTCTGGCCAAAACCGGATCTTTCCTAGGACCTTCACATGCCATGTTATGGAGTTACGTACACCTTGGAAACTGTGCATCGTATCTTCAGGCAAGCGTACCAAACGAAAACCGTTAGAGATTTCGTTGGGCTCGCTCGTTTTCACTATGATTTGCTTAAAAAACATGCTCTTATCGGTGCGCGTCGTTGTACCTTGACGATACGTCGCTGACTCCTCTCCTTCCAGCTCGATCGAAAGCTCAGCGATGCTTGACGATTTACCTTGATGCAACCAACTGATTTCGAATTCGCTGCCAGCGTAAAGGTTGCGTTGGCTACAGACCACCGTTGTTCGTGGGTTCCAGAGCTGCAGCGTACTGTAGATTGAGAACAAGATGGCTGCGATGCCAATCAATAAGAACAAACTAATAAAAATCAAAGCGAACCAATTGAGATCTTGGAACGCAAAGTATCCGATTGTCCACGCAATCGCATTCCAAATGGAAGCGAAGATCCAGCTACCCATCGCCGTTCCGATACGCGACCCTTTTGCAGCCAATATCATTGGCTCGTCGGGGCCTTCTTCTTCGACCGGACAAACGCTCGAATCGAAGTCGTATTGTGGTTGCCCATCGGAAGAAATGCCCGCGTCACTGCCACCCTGCAACGATTTTAGACCGTGGCTTGCAGCCAAATCCCCCGATTCTCGAAGATGCTTTTTAGCCGCTGCCTTCGTTCCGAAGGACCCTCGAAGGCCAGCGATCATTCCAACGAGTCCAACAGCCGCGAAGATACCGCCGAATAGCCAACCAAGCCAAGTATGGGCTGCTACTTGCCTGGTCAAAACAGCCTCGTTCGGATCCCTCGGATTGACGTAGCAAGGATATTCGCCGCCTGCTTGAAATGGGGCAATCGCTTTCTCGATGGCTGTGCGATTTCCATAGGATCCGCTACCGAACCAAAACTGGTTGCTGGTATAGTTTTGGCCATCGAACGTATAGGCGAATGTTACCTCGGGAGCATAGGTATCCCCGTCTCCCCGGTGAACGTCGATACCGATTTGCTGAACAACGCACGCAACCTCGGTCCATTTCGCCGCTTCGCCAACCTTCAGCGTCGGATCGATTGCAAGGAACCAAGTGAGGCCGGCCCCGAGCAAGAAAAAAATCGAAAAGAAGAAGATCGCGCCGCACGAATTCCAATTCTTCGAGGCTATAGATTTTTGCGTCGCCATGCTGTGCTACAAATCGTTTGAAATCACACGTCGACCGTCTGCCGAGATTTGAATACGTTTCTCCGCAATCGATCGTAAAGCATCTGGTAGCGCATCGCATTCGAGTGCAAAGACGCGCTTTTGAAGTACCTCCGCGGTGTCGTTATCCATCACTGGGCAACATCGCTGAAGAATGACAGGACCGTGGTCATAGTGGTCATCGACAAAATGTACGGTACATCCACTCAGCTTTACGCCGTAGTCGATGGCAGCCTGATGTACTTTGAGTCCATAGTACCCTTGGCCCGAAAAAGCGGGAATGAGAGACGGATGAATATTCAGGACGCGATTCTTGAAATCGTCAGGGATTAGGAGATGTTGCAGAAATCCGCCCATCACTACGCACTCAACTTCCGATTGGCGAACGGCCGAGAAAATCGTATCGCGATATGCTTCGGGGCTTAAGAAATCGTTGCGACGAACGACCAAACTTGGAATATTGGCAGTTTTGGCAAAGTCCAACCCGCCGGCTGATTTCTTCGAGCTGATCACCAAGCGAATATCAATCGGCAACTCGCCTCGGCTCTCGCGTTCGATAAGGTTCTGGAGGGTCGTACCGCTGCCCGAAATGAGGACGGCAACCCTGAGCACTTGGCTTTGATTCGGAAGAGTCATGCGAGGAACTTGTTTTTCGGGATTCTACTTTGCCCGATGAATTGGAAGGGGCGAGCTCGCATTTGACAAGCCGGTTTGGAACGCCTCGCGTTATGGCATCGAATTTGCTACGTCCAGGAGCGTTTGATTGCTTTTGGAGTCATCATGGCAGTTTTTTCGTGATATGACGTGATATGAACCGATTACCACCGTCTGAAGAGCCCGAATCCCAGTCGCCGAAGTTGTCTTTGGCAGGTCTACTTTTAGTCGCTGCGCCCCAAGTGCATGACGAGTTATTTGGGAAGACAGTCTGCTTGGTGCTTGAGCACGGAGTCGAGCATTCGATTGCCGTGGTCCTAAATCGTCCATTTGCACTGGATGTTCTTCCGCTTTGGGAGCAATTGACAAATGGCCTGACCAAGACGGCAAATCCTCCTCATCACCTTAATTTTGGCGGACCGCATTCCGGGCCGGTGGTTGCGATCCATAATCGCGAGGCCTTAGCCGAGGGTGGCAACGGGAATGGCATCTATTTAGCCGCCCAGGTTGAAACGCTTAAGAAACTGGCGTTGGTTCCACCGGAACACTATCGCTTGTTCGTTGGGCATGCAGCTTGGAAGGCGGGGCTGCTTGAGCAAGAGATTATGGGCGGAATTTGGTATCCGATTCCGGCGTCGCCCGATCTCGTCTTCGTTGACGACTACGACATGTGGCGAGAAGGGATGCGAAAGGTTGGCGGGATGATGCTTCAATCGGTCCTTGGAATAAAAGCTCTCCCGCTTTCGCCGAATCTGAACTAAGCTAGTTCTCACGGTCAAATTCTACCACCATGTAGCCGAATTCGTCAGAATTCGGAGAGAACGACTGGTGGTTAACAGAATCACTGTGACTTCGCATAGCCCACAGTTCAAAAAACACAGAAGCAGAGTCCATCGCATGCGAGTCGGCCAAGTCGTCAAGTTAGTATACGAACGGAAGTTCGGCTTTATTCGAGCTGACAACTTTAGGAACGACATTTTCTTCCATTTTTCGACCGTCGTTGGTCCTTCGAAACCCGACCAATGGTATGAAGGGCAAGAAGTTGAATTCGATCTCAACGAAGTTCGCCGACTGGAACTTGGCGAATTGGAAGCAGAGAAAGTCCAGGTTGCATCTCGACCGCTTTCGCACATCCTGGATGAAAAACTCCAGCCTGGGATGACTCCCGTCCACCATCCCAAAGCCCGTCGACGAAAACCACGTTGGCGGTCCAATGACGAAGCCGCTCCAGCAGATCCCAATCCAACGGCTGAGGATTGAACGTTGAGTGGAACTTCGATCTCGCGTTGTTTTGCCGCGATCGAGTTCAAGTCATTGGGAAAAAGGACACTTCTCGCTGATGGCGGCTCTCGTAGCCACGCTCGCCAAAAGCGGCAGCATCTCGATTCTGATTGCGATGGCCGCCGTCGTTGGAAAATGCATGTTGGACAGCGGATCTGCCGATTCCATCGTGAACGCCGCTGTTCGAGTAACCGGCGAGAAGAAAGCCGCGTATGGCCTTATGGGAAGCGGATTCCTATTAGCGATCCCGGTTTTTTTTGATACGGTGTTTTATTTGCTCGTCCCGCTCGCGCGTTCGTTGTATCAAAAAAAATCAAAAGCCACTATGTGCTTTATGTGATGGCCATCTCCTGTGGTGGAGCGATCACGCACACTCTCGTACCGCCGACGCCCGGGCCGTTGCTGGTCGCCGCGACGCTCGGAGCCGACGTTGGGATGGTGATGCTGGTGGGGATGCCGGTGGCAGCACCGTCGGCGATGATGCAAGTCGACGCACTTCCTTATCATGCCGTTTATCTTGTCACCGCAATCGGCGGCGGCTCGTTGATCGGAAGCTGGATGAACGATAGCGGCTTCTGGGTGTATGCGAAGATGGGTGGCTTGACGGAAGCTGCGTCGCTTAAGACCTGGACTCCTATGTTGATCGTGCTGGGAGTCGCTGCGTTAGGCTTTAGTCTATTGTTCTCGAACATACTACCGTTTATTTATTTGTTATGAACCTTGTTGGTCAGCGACTCCGTTCGCTGACACGTTCCCCGCGAACGGAGTCGCGGGACCACCGAACGGAGTCGCGGGACCACCGAACGGAGTCGCGGGACCACCGGACGGCTCGCGCCGTTCCGCTTTAAGCACCTAAACATAAGTAAACTTGCATAACCATCACCAGTCGACACAACCGGAGTAACGGAGAAACG
>JANPLJ010000681.1:0-1721 GCA_031426475.1 Pirellulaceae bacterium
CGCAAAAGATGCAGTCGGTTCAGCCGCAATTAGCAAAGCTAAAAGAGGCTCTTAAGGAAGACCCTCGAAAGATGATGTCCGCCCAACAGATGCTGATGAAGAAGGCTGGCATAAACCAGTTTGCAGGTTGTTTGCCCGCATTGATTCAACTCCCGATCGTGATCGGGCTATATCGGTGCGTTTCGGTAGACGTCGGTCTCCGCCAGCAGTCCCTTTTTTCAGGTTGGGACTGGTGTTCGAACCTAGCCGGTCCCGACATGTTCATGGATTGGCATTCGTGGATGCCTGATCTCATTGCTGGACGAGGATCTGGCTGGTTTGGGCCATATCTGAATATTCTTCCGATCGTCACGATCACTCTGTTTATTGTCCAACAAAAAGTCTTGATGCCCAAGGCGACTGACGAGCAAACTCGGATGACCCAGCAGATGATGATGGTCATGACCGTCTTTATGGGCGTCCTGTTCTTCAAAGTCCCGGCTGGTCTTTGTATCTATTTTATCACGTCGAGCATCTGGTCGTTGATTGAACGAAAACTTGTAAAGAAGTTCATGCCACCTATGACTGGGCTCGCGACCAGCGGCGCTCCCAGCGCAGGACCCTTGACTCCGTTACCACCGAAACCAGCCCGCGCAAAGACGTCAACGAAATCCCCGGAAACAATCAGTGATGTCGTCGATCAGATGAAGAATATATGGGGAAAGCGTAAAGCTCCCGAGCCGACAAAGACCCCGAACGAACTGGCCGCCGAACGAAAAAAGCAACGTAAGAAACGGTAGTGGGTAGGCCGGAACAAGCAGCTAATTGCGTTCGTCAATTTGAGAAAGATAGTCTACGCTGTTCCGGCAATCGGAAACCTCGGTTTTTCCGGAACAGCGTCGCCAACGTTTTATTCAACATCCATGTTTGCTAGCGACTTGTTCCGGCCTACTAAAATGCGAGACGGCCGCTGACCCACGGGTTCTGTGAACTCTGGTGGACAAAGGTTCGTACTCGAAACATACTTCGGCGGATGACCGTCGTATTTTAGAGCTTCGTCCAGATTCTTTCGAATCCGGCTACCCAAAATTTGAGTGCGATATTTTAGGATCGCGTAATCCACCATGCAAACTGCAAAACGAAACCGTAGGCTTGTATGGCTTTTTGCCTTTTTCTTTGCTTCGTTTCAAGCATTGGCGCGCCCGATCCATTACCTGACAGGCAGCCCAGCTCGGGGTTCGTGCTGTGTCGCGGTTTCGCCTGAACAGTATTCTTGCTGCAGTCAGGCTTGTGAAGTGACCGATCCACTGAATGACCTCGACAAAGCCCCGCTAAGTTTCGGATCAATCATGCGGGACACGATCCCTACTTCATCGACACAAAGCTCTGATCAGAACGAAAACCAACCGCTCGAAACGCCATGATCTGGCAAATTCGAGCGTTATAGTTGTAATTCGCGAAGCGCCACTTCGTATCCTTGAATTTGCATTTTAGAAAGTGCGCTTTCGAATCCATTCGCTGTCTCTCTAAATTCGCTGTCTCTCTAAATTCGCTGTCGATTCAAGCGTCAATCCGATAGTGCGGTTCGACAGCGAATTTAAAGAGGCAGCGAATAGTCGATTCTGGGCGTCGATCATAAGCTGGGCAGTAGGGGCTGGGAAATGTTTGAAACACAGAGGCACGGAGGACACAGAGGAAAGTCTTCGGAGATCCCCTCTGTGCACTCCGTGCCTCTGTGTTTT
>JANPLJ010000682.1:0-6265 GCA_031426475.1 Pirellulaceae bacterium
TTTTTGCGGACCAAGTGGCAGAGCAGTCACTGGCACTACTATTGGGACTCCTTCGAGGATTACCCGTCTTTTTTCGACAGTCGCTCAGCCAAGAGTTCGTGAGGCAACCAACCGGTGACCTCCATGGCAAACGCATCGGAATTGTTGGACTGGGAGGAAATGGGCGGCGACTCGCTCAACTGTTGCATCCCTTTCGCACGAAAATTTCTGCAGTGGACTATTTTCCAGTGAATAAACCCCGAGAAATAGAGGATCTATGGTGCGCTGAGGATTTGCACCGACTGGCCGCCCAGTCCGATATCTTGATCCTTGCAGTCCCGCTTAACGACACGACACGAGGTTTCATCGATCGATCTGTCTTCGAAGCAATGCCGAAAGGGAGCTACTTTATCAACGTCGCCCGCGGATCGTGCGTCGACGAGCCGGCTCTAATCGCGGCGCTTGAAAGTGGGCACTTGGCAGGTGCCGGAGTCGACGTAACCGATATCGAACCGCTCCCGGCTGATAGCCGACTATGGTCGCTTCCCAATGTTATCATCACGCCGCACGTCGGAGCACAAGCTGCGACTCGCGTCGATGATTCGACCCGATTGGCGTGCGAAAACCTTTCAAGGTACTTTCGACGGGAATCGTTGCTCAACATCGTCGATAAGCGACTTGGCTTTCCTCACCCCGATGTCCAGGCGGTGCTGCAACCCGAGTGGAAAAACGAGTATCGATAGTTAATTCTGCATCCAACGCGAAGACGATTGAAAGAGATAATAAGATGGACCGCAGATGAGGCCTTCATTATAATCTTGAGTATGCAAGATCCTATCACCTCAACGCCTAGTTGGCTCGACGCGCGCAATCGATTTTTACGGCGAGCTGCATTGGAGATCTCACCCGCGGAGCGGCTTGTTGCTATGCAAAAGCTCCTTGAGCAGTCTCGAGTTATACTTGAGCAACATCCGGCTGGACGGCTCCACTTTTTGAAACGCAATTACCGAGCACGGTCGATTCGCAATGCTCCACCTACGGGCAAGCCATGACGCCCGACTTTCGCTTGTTCGAAGTCCTCAATCGCTTTAAAGTGCCGTTTGTCATCGCCGGAGGTCACGCGGTCAGTTTCCACGGATACATCCGAACTACCGAAGATACCGACATACTTTGGCTACGATCTGCGGAGACCGAGGCGAGTTTACTGGCGGCACTCCAGGAATTGCATGCTGAATTTGTTGGCGACGAGATCGATCCGACAACGGGAATCGAAAGAACGCATCCGGTTACGGCGTCATTTGTGCGGTCGAAGTCGCTCATGATGTGTTGCACTCGATTCGGATTTCTTGATTTATTTGACTATGTGCCTGGGTTTCCCCACATTCCTGTCGCAACCGTCATCGATTCGGCCATTGAGCTGAACGGCCTGAAATTTGTCTCGTTGGAATGGCTTCGTCGAATGAAAAAAGCCGCGGCGCGACCGAAGGACCATCTCGACTTGGAGAACTTGCCTGAGGCGTAGGCAAGGTCGTTTCTATCGACCTTCTCGCAACCGTTCGCCGAGAAAGTTGTCGAGGTCCGGTATCGCGAAGATCTTGTTCGCGGTCGATGCGACGTCGTATTCCACTCGACGATACTCCAACGCTCCATCTTCAAAGATGACGTAACAGGCTCGCCAATCGCCATCGCGGGGTTGTCCGACGCTCCCGACGTTGACCATCGCTTTGTCGCTGTTCAGCAAGATTTTTCCTTCGGATTCGTCGGGGCGAAGAAATGTCATATCTGCCGTAAAGACGCCTGGAACGTGCGTGTGCCCTTGGAAGCAATACCCCTGGAGCATCGAAAAGAGCTTTTCCATCTTGCGGCGGTTGTGCACGTCCTCAGGAAAAACGTATTCGTTCAACGGATTGCGAACCGACCCATGCACAAACAGCAAGTTGTCTTCGCGAATCGTTCGAGGCAACCCCGCCAAGAAGGCGAGTCGCTTTCGAGTCAGCTCCGGATCAGGACCGCCCTCTAATTGTCGCCGAGTCCAAAAGATCGCTTGTTCGGCGGCAGCACTAAAGCCTTCGGGGTCAATGAGAGCACCATAATCGTGATTCCCGAGAATGCAGGCATCCATCTGCAATACGTAGTCAACGCATTCTCGAGGATTCGGCCCGTAACCTACGCTGTCGCCGAGACAAATCACCCTTTCGCAGGCTTGCCCCGAAATGTCAGCCATCACTCGTTCGAGCGCTTCAAGGTTCCCATGTATATCGCTAACAATGGCTATTCGCAAAGATTGAACCCACTTAACGTCCGGCGCGCAGTCGATCACCTAACATATTATCAAGAAACTCCTCGGCGTAAATCTTCTTGATCGTCGTTTCAATATCATACTCGATTCTGCGAAAGGTGATGAGTCGCTTTTCGTGATCGATAATCACGTAACAAGAACGCGAATCTTCATCACGCGGCTGTCCGACGCTTCCGACATTGACCATCAATTTTTCTCGCCCCAGAGGAAACTCGTGGTTACACTCTTTGGGCTCGATGAACTCTAGCTCCGTGGTAAAGACCCCAGGCATATGCGTGTGCCCTTGGAAACAAAACTGCGGAACACGATCAAACAGCACACTCATCTTGCTCTTGTCGTAAATGGTTTCAGGAAAAACATATTCATTAGTCGGATCCCTAGGAGATCCATGGACGAATAAAAACTTGTCCTCGATATGTTGCTTAGGCAATTCGCTCAAGAAATCCCATCGTCGATTGATCACATTGGCGCGACCGCTCGACGGGTCATCCAAGCGATCGCGAGTCCAATAGATCGCCCGCAGTGCCACCGGGTTGAATCCGTCTGGATCAAAAAGTGCCGCTTGATCGTGATTACCGAGAATCGTCAGCTTACAGCGTCTCATCACCAAATCGAGGCATTCGCAAGGGTTGGGGCCATATCCAACAACGTCCCCCAAGCACAAAACCTCATCGACCGATTGCGTTGCAATGTCTGCGAGCACCGCGTTCAGCGCTTCGAGATTTCCATGAATGTCGCTGACGAGTGCTTGTCTCACGTATCCCTGATTCCCGCAAAAAGGGGGTCGCAGCAGAGTACCAAGCCTGGAACACCGCTGAAAAAATTGATTTGGCTTCTATGCAGTCGATCGGCAACGGACAATTACTTTTCGATCGCTATGATGGATGTATTGTAGAGATACCTTCTGACAACGGGCAACCCGGCGTAAAAGACCTCGATAAATCCAACATTTCTCCCCCTTGGCGATCCCTTTCGAACGCTTATACCGATGAATCTTCTTTTTCCACCGCTAGATTTGTCGGACAGAACATCGCCCATCCGACCAAAAGATGGGCCGATCCTGGCGCTCGAAACCAGCGGCAAGTCGGCGTCGGTCGCGATTGCGTGGCCGGACGGAAAGGTCATCAGCGAGGAAGCGGATCCGTCTATCGGCTCGGCTAGAACACTAGCCCCAGCCATTGCCGCGATCCTCCACTCAAACGACCTGACGGCTTCGGACCTTGTCGCGATTGCCGTGACGGTCGGCCCAGGTTCGTTCACAGGGCTTCGCGTCGGGGTCGCTACCGCAAAATCGATGGCCTACGCTTTGCGAATTCCGACCATTGCCGTCGACTCGCTCGAGACCATGGCCGTTGAAACAGCTCATCGGCAAATGTCTGAAAAAAAATCGATCCACGAAAGCCGATCGCCCTTCTTGGTTTGGACCGTCCTGGACGCGTATCGAGGCGAGCTGTTCGCCTCGTTATGGCTTGTGGTTCCCTCGGAATCCGATTCGCCTGTCAAGGTAATCGCTCCGTCACAGTTGGTCGACTCGACGGCCTGGACTGAGGCCATTCTCAGTAGAAACCATTCATGTTTGGGTGCAATTCCCGAAGATATCGGGCCGGAACGACTTCCAGTGGTACTGGTTGGACCTGGACTTTCTCGTTGCCCGCGATTTCTCGATCCAGCCGATCTCGGATTTTCAGTCCAGGCCGGGATCGCTCCGAATGCAGCTATGGTCGCTCGCATTGGGCGACGTAAACTCCTTCAAGAGGAAACGGTTGACGCTTTCCACTTAATGCCCGTTTATCTACGCGGCAGTGCCGCCGAAGAAAAACTCTTGGGGGCGCGGACGTCTCGTCCTCAAAATGAAGCCACCTGACGATCTACTTTGGGATCCATTCGGCAAGCATCGTCGACAACCCTTGCAAATGAAACGGCTTACCGAGAACGATATCGGCTCCCGAATCGACACACCGACTCACTTCATTCCAGCGCGGAAATCCAAAACAAGCGACTATTCTTGAATCTGGATAAGTACGACGCAGAGCGGCAACGCCCAACGCATCCTCGGTATTCCGATGATCGAATTCGCCCAACGCTTCGGAATCGCGAAGCGAATCATTCGTGACTTGATCGTAAACGACAACATCGACGCGGCCCTCCGGTAGCTCTCTAGCGTTCGAAGCGGCCAACGCGTGAAAACCAAGCTGAGGTAGGACGTCGAGCCACATCTGTCGCACAGAACTGTCCTCCGAAACGACCAACGCCATACAGGATTCCCGTTGTCGACTCTCCCATTGGCCGCTTTGCTTCAAGAGCTTTGGAAGAAGGACATCGTGACATTGATGCCAATAGACAGAACTCGATTCCATTGCGATCGGCCAAGTTCTTCGATGACCTGCCCACCATTCTCCAAGCACGACTTGAAGCGACGCTTCTGGATAGCAAACCTTAAACGCCGCCGCTGCTCGATCGATGGGATCACTGCGATTGCATGAAGCGAGGAAGATCGTCGACGGTGCCGTCGACGGATGAATCAACGAACGCTGCATCGGACGATCGATCATCGGCATCGCGTTCGAACTGCGCTTGCCGGTTGCCTGCGCGTCGTTCGTGGCGACTTCGGAAGAAAACTCACAAGCGATATCTGCCACGTTGATCACGCTTGAAACCTGCCCTCGCACCCAGGCCAACTCGCGAAATCCCTGGGAAAAGTTGTTTTTTTTTGCAGACCTATCGTCATCGGACACCAACCTACACCAAGCGGCCCACGGCGGAAATGCCGACGAAGATTCCGCTGTCTCCGCATCTGAAGTGATCTTCTTGCTACCGCGTTTCACCGAATTTGACTCCCTGATCTTTTATCCAAAACCACCAAAAACCACCCAAACTGGTGGTTTTTTCCAAACTTTTTTTCCCCTTTTTTTGACCATTTTCGGCGTCGTTTCGCCCGCAAACTCAAGTTGAGCGAGCGTTGGATCGACGCAAACTTCCAAAAACTAGCTAGCTTACCCAATGTCCTAGATTGACGCACAAACAACCGCATAAAGCGAAAATGCTCCCAATTTGACGGTTATTTCATCACCCTGTAGGGTGGGTTGGCAAAAGGCTCAACTTGGCATCTCTTCTTTGCTAGCAAAATGCCGATTGCTAGCTTTTGGCGAGCTGGCGATGGTTGCGTACCTGAAGTTGGGTCGGGATACTGTCGCCTGACTTTTCGTTTTGTCCGTATCCGTTACCTAATCGCTAAAGCTTACCAAGTTTTGCGGTTCTTGATCTTTGCCCCTACGAGTTTGTCTGGGTGACGGTCGGATGAATTAAGCACTCGTTAGCTCGATCGCGCAGGAAGCACAGCGGTTGACGGAAGGAGCTCGCAGCATCGAGTGGTAATTTACTGTTCCCTCATCAGGAAAGGGGTCCAACGATGTTTCAGATAACATCACTGTTGCTTTTATCGGTTCTTACATCGGCGCAAGTCGATCGTCCCTCGTACGAAACGGCCTATCAGAAAGCGCAAGAGGAAAATAAGCCGTTGCTGATTATTGTCGGGGCAGATTGGTGTGCAGCCTGCAAAACATTGAAGGCTCAAACGATTGACCCGATGCAGTCCAGCGGCAAGCTGCAGGACGTCATTGTGACGATCGTCGACAAGGACTCGCGTCCGGAACTTGCCCAGCAGCTCATGCAAGGGAGTTCGCTTCCACAGTTGGTTGTCTTTGCGAAAAGCGACGGAGGATGGAAGAAGTTCTCGCTGAGCGGAATTCAGAGCGAGCGTCGCGTTCAGGAACTGCTTGAACGAGCTTCGACAGAAACAGCTCCTCGAACTGCCGCAACGGAGGTTTCTCCAAAGCTTTCCCAGCGGTAATGAGTTTTTTCATTTGTTGCCGGTGAGTCTCCATCCGATTCACCGGCAAGAATGGTCCCATTGCGGGGAAAAAGAAACGTGGTTCAGCGGCTCCGCCCGCTGGCTCGGTTGCTTGCTGTCAGCGGACGGAGCCGCTG
>JANPLJ010000683.1:0-1017 GCA_031426475.1 Pirellulaceae bacterium
TGGTGCAGGAACCAGCCCGTTTGTGGCATCGCTATACCAGCCATGCTTCGATTCTTTCACCGAGTTTTTCGAACATGATGGTTTTAGGCAGCGGCCTATGGCCGGCAGTACGATTTTCATCGATGGCGCGGACTACATCAATGCTACTACGGGAGGACTCAGTCCAGCGACCACCGATCTCGCTTCGAACGGAATCGATGACGACAACAATGGACTTATCGACGACTACCTCGAACAAGATGCCAGTCCTCCCATTCTGTCGGCGATGCCCGCCGTCCAAGCTCTCATTCGTCTGGAGGATTTAGGTGCCGGTGTGATCCAGCAGATTGCGGTCACGCATGATTTGGTGAATTGATTGGCTGGGAACTTGGAGCTTCAGCCACATTCTAACGAAGGTGGCTACCATTGCTTTGCGGTTTGTCAAAAACAGGCTGTTCCGGATTGCTTGTTTTGCTGAGCTTGAATTCGCTACCTCTCGTCTCGCGAACGAGTCGAGAGGAGCGACTCAATAGAAGAGCGACACTGGTCGTAGAAACTAGGCCATGTCCTTGAGTTTCTTCAGCGGACGGCATCGTACGGTGGTGGAAGCTGGCTTAGGGTCGGCCCATTGCATTTCGCCAGTTTGTGGGTTTCGGACTTGGCGCTTTGGCAAAGCCTTCTTCTGAACACGGACTACTTTGCAGATATCAGGAATGGTGAAGACTCCGGGACCCTTCTTGCCAACCGCCTTACCGATTTCGCCTTTGAGAGCTTCAAAGATTTCGGCAATCTGCTTCTTATTCAATCCGGTCGTTTCAGCGATGCTACTGAATAACTGCAACTTTGTTAGCGGCTTCTCTTTGCTGGCGGCTGCTTTTGCCATCTGGTCAATCCCTTTCAATTTTGAACGACAATCTCTTGAAAGCGTCATTTCGCTTCAAGCACAACAAGTGGGCAAGATTAAACGGCTTCGTAGGTAAATTGCAACCGGGCTCAGCCCCAAATTGCTCAAAAAAGCCAACAAAAACCAAGGTTTTT
>JANPLJ010000684.1:0-1827 GCA_031426475.1 Pirellulaceae bacterium
TTTATTCACATGGCCTCTCGCTTTGGCGATCGCGTTCGAAGCAGCCGTGTACCAACTGCAACTGAAAGAACGCGATACACGTTCAAGCGTTTGGTTAGGTTATCTTACGTTGTTTGGGTTTTTTATCTCCGTTGCGGTCTATTTTGTGGCATGCCATCGATTGAGTCTCGCATTTGAATGGTCCTTTCTGATGGGCTTCGTCAGTGCCATTCCGTTCTTGATTTGTGCTCGATTGTTTTCGGACAAGCTAGGTTATCGAGCAGCTATCGCTGAATATGCAATCACGGTACTAGCGTATACCGCGTTCTATTGGACGGGAGCTTATTTAATGCTCTGGAAGTACAACGACAGCGATTTTTTGAGCGTTCTAGGATGTTTTTGGTCCACGTTGTAATTCGAATCCAATCGTCGAAGGGGAAAAGCCCCCATCGCCTATCGATTAATGGAAAATAATCCACTCACGTTGATCCCGCAAAAAATACCTGAAGCCCAAAATATTGCAATTCGAAGCGGTCTGAACAAGCCTGACGGCGGGCTGTGCTAAATGATCGCGAAATTCTGTTATATCCAATTTGAGCAAGGTTGCTTACGCCAGTATGGCGCGGACCACCGATGCTTTTTCCGATTCGATGAGTTTGCCAACGCCGGTTTGTCTGGCAAAAGTAAAACTCTCAGGGGCGATACCAAAGAGATGCTCTAACGTCACGTGATAATCGTAGTGATTGACAATATCCGTGACGGCTCGATGGCCGAGTTCGTCGGTTTCACCGTGGATGTATCCCGCTTTGACTCCGCCTCCAGCGAGCCACATGGAAAAGCCGTACGTGTTGTGGTCGCGTCCGATGTTTTTTTCGTTTTGGATCACCGGCAGTCGTCCCATTTCACCACCCCAGTGAACAAGCGTCGTATCCAGCAGCCCCCGCTGCTTCAAGTCCACAACCAACGCCGCCGCGCCTTGGTCTGTTTTCTCACAAATCGCCGGCAATGACTTTTGGATGTTGCCGTGGTGATCCCAGGATTGGTTGCCGGTATGAATCTGAACGAACCGAACTCCGCGTTCGACGAGTCTTCTCGCAACCAAACAACGCGAGCTGTATTCTTGAGTCTTAGGATTATCCAGTCCGTACAGCTCGCGAGTCGCATTCGTCTCCTGCGAAAGATCAAACGCGTCCTTGGCGGCTGTTTGCATCTTGGCGGCTAGTTCATAGCTTTGTATGCGAGCTTCCAAATCGTGTTCGCCCGGCAATCGACTCATCTGCCCTCGGTTGATCGATTGTAGGTAATCCAAGAATTCTCGTTGATCGACGCCTTCCAGGCTTTTCGGTGGATCCAGATTTTGTATACGTGGCTCTTTCGAACGGGCTACGGTTCCTTGATACAGCGAAGGCAACCAACCGCTCTGCCAGTTCTCGACACCCAGTACGGGAAGCCCAGCCGGATCGGTCAATACGACAAAAGCAGGGAGATTGTCGCTTTCCGAGCCAAGCGCATAGGTCATCCACGCGCCTAAGGCTGGTCGGCCACCGAGAATGTTACCTGTGTTCATCGCGTTGATCGACTGTCCATGATTGTTGACACCGGTATGCATCGATCGAATCAAGCAGATATCGTCGGCGACCTTCGAAAGGTGTGGTACCAACTCACTCAAATCCATTCCACATTCGCCGTGCTTAGCAAACTTCCACGGGCTACCGAAGAGTTTCGTGCTCGCCTCGGCCGCGTTATCGAATTTGATCTCTCCGGAAAACGTTTGCATATGTCGATTCGAAAGTTCTGGCTTCGGATCAAACAAATCGATGTGACTAGGTCCACCTTGCATGAACATCG
>JANPLJ010000685.1:0-4696 GCA_031426475.1 Pirellulaceae bacterium
CACGTTCTGGCGAACGTAGCTACGGGCCATGAAGATTCCGGGTTAAACGAAAGTCAGACTTTAGAAGCGACACAATGTGGAATTAGCCCGTGAATTTGGTGGCGTTCAGCGAGTTGTGTCAAGAAATTTGGGTATCGCTAGGCGTCAGCCGAAGAGACTTGCAATGGGTTTTCCGTTATCGGTGATGGGAACGGGGCGGTCTCCGTCGTAGAGATACTTGGAATAGTCGACACCGACCGCTGCGCAAATCGTTGCAAAAAAGTCTGGCAGGCCGACTGGACTGGATTCGATTTTCTTCGACAGCTCATCTGTTTGCCCGTAAGCACCAGTATGCTTGAGCCCACCGCCAGCCAAAACGCAGCTGAACGCGCTCCCCTGATGCCCGCGTCCCCCGCCACTATCAAACTCTGGTGGGCGACCGAATTCGCTGCTGATGACGATCAACGTCTTGTCGAGCATGCGTCGCTTTTCAAGATCGACGATCAGCGCGGCAACGGCCGTATCGAGCTCTCGAAGCAATTCATGTTGCTTTTCGATTCCCGCATTGTGAACATCCCACCCCGAACCATTCAAGAAGTTGAGGTTGTGCGATACTTCGATGAAACGAACACCGCGTTCGACAAGCCGACGAGCAAGTAAGCAGCGTTGCCCGAATTCGCCACCATAGCTATTTCTGAGATCCGATGCTTCTTCATCGAGATGAAAGCTACGCGTAAATTCAGGACCGCTTAACTTAAGGCTTTGCTGAATCGTATCGTCGTAGTCCAACAACCGTGGATCGTCCGTTTCCGGCGCACTTGCGCGGAGCGTACCGAGCAGCGATTCACGTCGTGCTTGACGTTCGCTGGAAATCCGTTCAGGACGCGTCAAACCGGCCGGGCCTTGGCTTGTATTGGTCAAGTACAAGTACCCCGCCTTCGCTCCCAAGAAGCCTGGCCCGCGAGCTACGTTGGGATAGCCGATGACGACATACGGCGGCGCGCCTTCGGCAGCTGCTCCGCGCTCGTGAGCGATAATGGAACCGATCGAAGGATAAACAACGGTACCACTGATCGGACGTCCTGTGTGCATGAAATTCGTCGCCGCCGCATGCTCGTCGATCACTCCATGATTCACACTACGCACTGCGGTCACACGGTCCATCAGTGGAGCAAGTTGCTTAAGATGCTCGCAGACCATCACATCTTTGACAGCCGTTTCGATACTATCGTAGTACGAACCCGCTTTCTTTGCCTTCGGATCTCCACGACGTTTCGGATCAAAGGAATCGATCTGCCCCATGCCGCCACCCAGCCAGATCGAAATCACATGCTCGGCATTGCCTCGAAGCAGGTTGCTGTTCGACGCATCGGAGGCGAAACAACACGCAATCGGCAATTGGCTGGCGGCAGCCATGCCGACTGCTCCAAGAATAAGATCACGACGATAATAAGGGTTCATTGGGGACTCCTGCTAGGACACTAAACCGCTAGTTTGCGGGGACAAAGCCTTGACTGTTAAAAGATGCTTCGATCCTTTCAGGATCGGAACCTCTTTTGCCCATTGTTTCCGGTGGTGTCGCTTCGCTCAACCACCGGCTAATGTCTTGTATCCCTTCGGGATGAAAAACTTGCGCAAAACTAAAACCGCAACAATACGGAATTTTTAACATTCCAGGACGAATCCCCGCGAACATTCGAACATTCGTTTTCAACACTCAACACTCAACACTCAACTCTACGGTATCCAAACAAACTCACGATGGTTTACCAAACTCCAGACGACATCTTCGAAACGCTCTCGCCATTCGGTCTCCAGGCGAGGGTCAGGCGGTTGCCCCGTTCTTGCGCGACGTTCCGCTTCGTTTTGGACGGTTGTTGCTTCGGAAACGAGATGGTTAGACCACGTGACCGTGGGAAGTGGCGGCAAGGGCTCAATCGGTTGTATCCTTTCGGCCGGCAGGATTCTATCTTCAAAACCAACTTCGATTGTTTTTAAAAACGTTTTCTTCTCTTCAGAAGTTGGAAAACGACTTAAGTATCGTAAAAACATCGAGTCGAGCAGAGCTTCCGGTCGTTTGGATTCAAGGGCCAGTTTCGCAAGCTCGCTTTTGTAGGAAGCCGAAGTTAACCAAATGGATAGAGTACCGTTCTCGAGTACTCCTGGCTGAAGGACCGTTGGAAACGTTTCGCGATCGGTACGCGGCATTTGCCGAGAACCACTCCATCCAAACGCTGTAAGAACATCGTCAATCGCTTGGACGCGTGGAAACGTCAAACTAGGTCGATCGCGTTCATTGTTAAGACTTCCAAGCATCCACGCCCTTTTAGCAATGCCTAAGGAAAGTTTACTATCGATCACATGCCGAGCATCAGGATCGAAGGTCAGTTCCTCGACATTGATGGTTGCTCCCGATGCAGCATAGAGCGAATCGACAACTTGTTCGGCCGTCATTCGCCTTCGTTCGGGCGCGTTGAAAAATCGGACTTCTGGATCGGCAGCAAGGTTATATCCATCTGCCATTCGCTGATACGCTTCCGAATTCAGAATCGATCTCATCAAATGCTTAACGTCGTAATCATGAATGATAAATTCTTCGGCTAGCCAGTCGAGCAATTCTGGATGGCTAGGTTGTTTCCCTTCCCAATCTTGAGGCGGTTCGACAATTCCGGCCCCCATCAGCCTTCGCCACACGCGATTCGCTGCAACTTTCGGAAAGCGAGTATTTTGCGATCCCGTAATAAATGCTGCAAGTCTTTCACGCGAATCTTTCGGGTCTTGCAAGAGCGCGGCCATTGTCGCTTCATCGCACGCTCCAGCCGTTTCGGCGAAGGGCCATTCGGCAGCCACCGACTCGTTCGGCTGCAAAGTCGCTTTGATCAACGATTCACGCGATTGTTTTTCGAAAAAGGCCGCGGGAACCATACTCGTTTTCGGAACTGTCATCTCTTTTCGATTGAGCATAGCCGCCAACGAATAGAGATCTTTCTGCTTCGTCGAATGGTATGGCGAGTCGTGACAACGAGCGCACTGCAACTCCACGCCGAGAAAGGCGCTCGCCAGAATCTGGCCTTTCGAAGCCAACGGTGCGTCGTTATCGCCGGCCTGAGAGAATCCAGCACTACCACCTTCACGAACTCCCCCTCGCATCATAATCAATTCAGTAACCCAACGATCCATCGGTTTGTTATCTCGAAGGGCGTCCAAGAGAAACCATCGAAAGGGACCGGTGCTGTTGAGTGATGCATTGACCAACGTTGGATTCTCGGCAAGGACATCTTGCCAATAGCTGACCCAATGATCGGCCCAACGATCGTCGCTCAAGAGTCGATCGATGGCAATCGATCGCTTGTTGGACTTTGGGTCGGCAAGAAACTCGCGAAGCTCCGCTTCGTTCGGCGGAATACCGATCGTGTCGAGCGAGATGCGGCGAAGGAATGCAGCGTCATCGATCAACGGTGGCATCGCAACATCTTCTTCAGCGATTTGCGGGCCAGCCCATACCGCACCTCGCTTGACCCACGATTCAAGCACTTTGATTTGCTTTGAAGTGAGAGGCTCACCGGTGGGTGGCATTCGAGTATCTTCGTCCGCACTGCGAACACGAGCCAACGCTTCGCTTGCATCCACGTCCCCTGGCGTAAATGCGGGCGATTCCGAGTCCCCACCTTTTAGAAATGCCTCGTGAGAATTAAGCTTCAGACCGCCGTTGTCCTTTTCTCCGTGACAACGGAAACAATGCTCGCTCAGGATCGGAAGGACATTTTCGCGAAAATTCTTTGCCTCGTCCGCGTTCGTCGAGGAAGCTTCTTTGAGCACTTTCTGAATCTTGTTGGATATAAACGCGTCGATCGAATGCGAACCATCATGCTTCGCTTCCACACTTCGACGCGCCAAATCATGACGACTGTCCCAGAACACATTCTGGCTTTCGGCAGCGGTGCGTCTCTGCATGTCATCTTTAGCCGTCCACGACGCATCCAGCTCTCGCAACTTCGGTTCGATGTGGGAGTCGGTGAGTTCACACCCAGAAGAGTCTCGAACAAAAGGTTGTAAAAGCAAAAATGATTTATTGTCCGTGGTCGCTACGGCAACACACAACTCGCCAGGTTCCGGACGGAATTTCTTGCGACCAACGATGCATTCGAGAACCACTCGGCATTTACCGTTCGCTGGAATGGTCGCCTGTCCGAACACTTCCTGCTGTTGATAGCTTGGACGGCGCAGGCCCGGTCGAGGCGGATCGGGGACCGGCGTGATTGGCTCGTTATCTTTGATCGCACTTGGAACCGGGTTGGTGCGAGCGATCAACTGGCCATCCACCCAGAGTCGACTTAAACCCCGTGCCCGGACCAAAAATTGTCGTTCACCTGGCTCCAACGAAACGTCCGCCGCGATGCGAACGAGAACCGGTGTTTTCCACGCGTCACGAATCCCCCATTCATCGAAATGCAGCGGTATTCGCGTTGTCAGAAATGAATCGCTTAACCATCGATCACTTTCCTCCGGCCACGATTCGTCAACTTTCAGCCATCGATCATAGGTTGGCATCGACTCATGAAAGGTGAAAAGTACACGACCTTGGGGCAATTCGCCCAGTTCCGGCATACACTCGACCGCCAGGCCGATTTTTTTCGCGGCTTCATCATCTCTACGAAAGCGGCTCTTCATCAAAGCGTCATCGGCCAGTTTGCGATGAATCCGAATGGAATCCATC
>JANPLJ010000686.1:0-1094 GCA_031426475.1 Pirellulaceae bacterium
CACGTTCTGGCGAACGTAGCTACGACAGTGCGTCCTTTCGCGTTTCGATATAACTCAATTCATACTCCTCTGTTGTCGCAAATGTCGGCCAAGACTATGAATAATCCGGGCTAACGCGATCGGACGGCTAAGATTTGTCGGCAAATCCAATGCGTCCTACTTGTCATTGCCCGATTCGAGCACCGCCATAAACGCTTTCTGGGGGATGTCGACTGAGCCGATCGACTTCATCCGCTTTTTGCCTTCCTTTTGCTTGGCCCACAGCTTCTTCTTTCGCGAGATATCGCCACCATAGCATTTGGCAGTCACGTTCTTTCGCATGGCCGGAACGGTTTCTCGAGCAATAATTCGCGAGCCGATCGCCGCCTGTACCGCGACCTCGAACATGTGGCGATCGATCTCTTCCTTGAGCTTTTTGACCACGGCGCGACCACGCCGCTCGGCATCACGGCGATCGCAGATGATACTCAGGGCATCGACCCGATTTCCATTGACGAGCATATCCATACGAACGAGGTCCGCTGGTTCGTAGCCGATGATCTCATAGTCCATCGTCCCGTATCCGCGAGTCGAGCTTTTGAGTTTATCGTGCAAATCGTAGATCACTTCGGCGAGCGGTAAGTCGTATGAAACGAGGGCTCGAGTCGCAGAGAGATACTCGTTGCTTTTCAAAACTCCACGACGGTCTTGGCAAAGCGTCATGACGGTTCCGATAAATTCCGTCGGCAACACAAAATTGACTCGAACAATCGGTTGTAAAAATTCCTCGATTGCGCCCGAATCAGGAACTTCCTGAGGGCGATGAATCTCAATCTCTTCGCCCGATTTGGTGATGATTCGATAGGTGACGTTGGGTGCCGTTTGAACAAGGTCCAAATTGCATTCATTCTCGAGCCGCTGCTGTACAATCTCCATGTGCAAGAGCCCAAGAAAGCCGCAACGAAAGCCGAACCCAAGGGCTTCGCTGGTCTCCGGTGTAAATTCGAAGCTCGGATCGTTGATCGATAGCCGGTCGAGCGCATCGCGAACTTCGCTAAATTCTTGCCCATCGCTAGGGTAAAGCCCGCAGTAAACCATTCGCTTGGGCGGTTGAT
>JANPLJ010000687.1:0-3207 GCA_031426475.1 Pirellulaceae bacterium
ACCCAAAATCTAAAGTTGGAGGCACCTACGCATCTTCATACAACAAGACCACCAATACATCCGACGCGCTAAAGGCACCCACGTGGCCCCCTTTTCCGGTTTGGGCGGCGATGTTTCCGGTCATCGAGATGATTTTCGCGCCGCTGGCTTCGATCCACTGATTGATCTCTTTTTCCATCGTTGCGAGTTCGCTTTCGATGCTCTTGAATATTCGAATTTTTTGCATGGGAGTACGCCTTGGGTTAACAGAAGGTGGTTGAAGGAAATTATGGGATTTCGATGACGGAATCGCATTCGTTGCGTGAGGCCCAAATCGCGAGTGTTGGAAACTCCTCCGAAAGCGACTGGGCCAGGAGATCCATCGAAAAGCGTTCGCTATCAAAATGTCCGATCATGAGCATAGCCAGTCCTAGTGCTCGACCTTCCAAACACTGATGATAGGTTGCTTCACCCGTCACGAGCAAGTTCGCGTTTGCTTGCCGAGCAGCACCGACAAAGCTTCCACCACTTCCGCAAACGATGGCAACGCGATCGACGCGATGCTGCGGTGGGTGGTTTGATGTCGCTCGAATCGACGGAATCTTAGTTCGGAGTTTTGCCGCGATGTCTGCGATACTTTGACTTGGATGGAGCGAACCAACACGACCGACGCCCAACTGCATATTGGCTGTTTCGCGGCCATTTGACTCGCGAATCGGTTGTACATCGATTAACTCGAGCGATTCCGCGAGTCGTGCATTGATTCCCATCTCGGCATTGTCCCAAGCGGTATGCGGCGAGTAGATTGCGATTCCGGCTCGAAGCAAAGACCACAGGGAATGTCCCGTCGCGCTTGAGGTTACGATTCGCTGAAGCGGCTTGAATGGCAAGGGATGATGCGAGACGACCAGCTGGGCTTGATCTTCAACCGCTTCCGCCACGGTCTCAGGGCTAATCGTCAGGCACGTCATGACCCGTTCGATGCTCGAATCAGGATCTCCCGCAAGAAGCCCGACGTTATCCCAGCTTTCAGCCAGAAATAACGGAGCGATCGCTTCCAGTTTTGCGACAACACTGGCCAGGGGGATTGGACGGGTAACAATAGCTTGGTTCGACATGCTCAACAGAGAAATCTTGGGAAATCTACCTTCTGATAAACCATTTAACCCTTATAATCGGTATGCGTCGAGTGCGGGAGCGGGCGACTGGACAAGGAAGGTTTGTTCTTTATTGCCAAGCTGCTTACCATAGTGGTGTCTAGCGGTATTTCGATAGAGTCCTTATTTGAGAGATGCGATTGCGATGAGTTCCACCAACGATCGGTCCAAGAACACACCTGACGAAGAAAAGCGCTCAGCGTTTTTTAACTGGATTGAGAGCCTTGTCCACGTCGATCCGGTCCAGATTGTTTCGGACGTTTGGGATGCTTTCGATATGTGGCGTGCGACTCGTCGCTGGTCCCCCATTCAAATGATGATCCCCGGAATGATCTTGTTTTTCTCCTGTTTCGTAACGATTTGCTTTGGAATGCTTTCCAGTAATTCGAATAAGCTGGAAAAATACGTCAAAAAAGCGGACTCGATTGCCCCGATTCAAGATGGACTCACCGAGGCCGAGCGCAAAGCGGCTACGAAAAAAGCGATGGAGGCATCGAACGACCTCACGCAAAGTAATGCCGACGTCGACGAGGAAGAAAGCCCACAAGCCAAAGCCGCAAAAAAAGCAGCCGAGGAAGAAGAGGCAAAGAATGTCGCCTACGCAGACTTGCTTTTCCGACGCGTACTGCAATTGGAACCGAATAACAAAAATGCGAAATTCTTCGTCGCCTATAATCTCGGACTTCGCGGCAATACGGATCAAGCGAGGGGGATGATGCAAGGCCTTGCTCCAAGCGATTCAAAGGGCTATCCGCGAGCGCATGGATGGCTGGCGATGGACATGCTTGCTCAGCTCTTTCGCAATATCAAGATCGACCGAAAGGAATTGAGTCATCATCTCGCGATCGCAGCCGACTTTCCAGGGACGAGCCCACTGGTTCTTTCTGCATACGCCCAAATACTCGAGAGCGAAGGGAGGTTCATGGAAGGAATCAATATGATGCAGAGAGCAGCTCAACGGGACAACACGTTCTACTTGCCACTCTCAACGATGCAAGCTCGCCACAAGCAGCCCATTGCGTCCAAGGAATCAGCCGATTCTGCAATCAAACACTACAAGCAATCTTTCGGTACCAAGGATGAACCAGATCAAGCGAGAATTTCCGCGGCAGAAGCCTATCTTCAGACCAAAAACTTTGACGATGCGATCAACATCCTTCAGGAAGGATTGAAGCTTCGAGAGGACCGACCACTCCTTCGGCGAGCGCTGTCAAACGTCTTCCGTTATATGTACAAGAGCGAGCTGACCAAAACGGAAGAAGGGCAGATCAAAGCAAACTTGGGATTGTTGAATGCGGCAATGCTTGCCGATCCGACCAACCCAGCTGTCGGTGAAGACATCGCCTTGTTGCAAACCCTTGGGGTAACTGCTGACGAGAGTATGATCCAGCGTCTCAAAAAACAGCTCGCATCTGGAGGCGCCACGGCCATTACGCACCTTCTCCTTGGCAACTCGTACATGAACAAGGAAGACACGGATATGGCGATTCGACATTGGAATCTGGCTTTGGGGCAAGATGCGAATCTGGTGCTCGCCCTGAACAACTTAGCGGTTGTTTACTCGATGATAAAACCGCCAAAATTAGACGAATCTCTGCAGATGATCGACAAAGCGATCGAACTCAGCCACGGTGACGCGGAGTTTCTAGATAGCAAAGGCGAAATTCTTATGAACTCTAGTCGCCATGAAGAAGCGATTTCCTTCTTTGAAAAAGCTCTTCAGGCGGACCCAACTCGAATTGCGACGCGTGAGAAACTGGTGACTTGTTACGAAAAGTTGGGCATGATGGATTTGGCGGATAACCACAATAATATGATTGCCAAGATTCGTGAGCATTTCAAAGCGAATGGTCTCAATGAAAAAGGCCGTGGTCAAATCAAGAACATTCCCAAGGCAAACGAAAACACGGATGAGACCCGTGCAATCAACCCAAAGGACCTAGAAAACCTTCCGTCCCTGAAAAAGCCAGGTGCTAACGAAGTCGTCCCCCCGGCAGTAGTTCCAGAGAATGGTAAGAAATAGCGACTTATCGATCGCACGAACCGGATCCCTGAAAAAATGAATCATGGA
>JANPLJ010000688.1:0-4275 GCA_031426475.1 Pirellulaceae bacterium
ACCCCTCCCACCTGTAGCCGAAGTCGTCAGACTTTGGACGAACTGACGTGGACTTGGCTTTTCGAGTTCCATCCAAATGGTGATGTCGCTACGCTCAACCAAAACAAATGTGCGACATTCCCACGCGCAACCCCGTTAGGGATGGGAACACTTAGAAAACGCTTTGCTGATGACCGCAACAGACCCTCCAGACCGATTCGCTACAGCACCTATTTCGCAATTGATTGGATTCCAGGTTGAGCCGGGACCGGCTGGCGAGGCCGTTGTCCGGCTCGCCGTAGATGATCGCTTGCACAACCCGATGGGACGGGTTCATGGAGGCGTTTTGGCGGCTCTATCCGACGCCGCGATGGGGATCGCTTTTGGTCGAACGCTGGACGACGGTCAAGATTTCGCCACGATCGACTTGCATATTCATTTCATGCGACCGGTTCGAGGCAAGCTGCTTACGGCAACCGCGAGGGTCCAGCAACGTGGGCTTCGAGTCGGATTTGTCGAGTGCAGTATCGTCGACGATCGACAGCGATTGATTGCTTCCGCGACGTGTTCATGCACGGTTAGCGGTCTTTGACTCTAGAGTGTGGTTCTTCAGAAACTTTAGTGGCTCGCGCCATTCCGCAGTAAAATTGCCCCATACTATGGCAAGAACGTCCCCATGATCGATTGTGTGTTTAGTTGGGGGGTCTGCGTTAACTTTATCTGGCTCACTTTCGAGAATGAGCTTAAGCGTAACGCCGAGGATGCCGACAACCATAGAAAGTCGTCGAAGTAGCCAATTGTTGCTTGGGCGGGGGCTCGTTGTTCTAGGACATAACTTTCAAGAGGAGGAATTGAGGTCGTGCCGAACATTTTGCGACAGACATTGGTGAACCCATTTTCTATGGGGACGCTATCGACCTTCCTATTTGCTATCATTTCAGCTACGTGCTGGATTCCGTCGGCGACCGCCGAAACTTGGGCTACCAAGATGTTCTCTGAAACGCACCATGATTTTGGTGCTGTTAGTCGGAACGCCAAAACGGAGTATGCTTTCACGATTGAGAACATCTACGAAGAAGATGTTCATATCTCTAGTGTTCGAAGCAGCTGTGGATGCACGAAACCGGTTCTGAGCCATAAGACGATCAAAACATGGGAAAAAGCTGAGCTGGTTGCTCAATTCAACACCCGCTCCTTTATCGGTAACAAAAACGCGGTCATCACGGTCGTGATCGACCAGCCTTTCTATGCCGAAATACAGTTGACTGTCCAAGGCCACATTCGATCTGACATTGTGACGGAGCCAGGCGAGGTCAATTTTGGGGAAGTTGCAGTCGGCACAAAGCGCGAGCTCCCGATCCGAATCTCATACGCTGGTCGAGCGGACTGGAAGATTTTGGATGTGCGAGGAAATAGCGACTTTCTTTCTGTACGTTTGGATCCAGCGAAGCGCCAAGGCAACCTGATTGTTTACACCATGCACGTCATCTTGAATGAATCGGCTCCGATCGGTGAACTACAAGATGAGTTAACCGTGGTTACCAGTGACCAGCAAAATAGCGAGTTTTCGCTTCCGACGATGGCTCGCATAATCCCCCCTGTCTCCGTGACTCCAAGCCAGATTGCTTTTGGTGACGTGCCGTCGGGGCAAGTGAAATCAGAACGCTTTATCGTCAAAGGGAAACGCCCTTTCAAGATCACCGAGATTCAATGCGCCGATGAGCGTTTTGAATTCAAGGTGCCAAGTGATTCTAAGCCAGTTCACGTGATCCCATTCGCTTTCCACGGCGAGCAAGGTTCGAGTGGCGATTTCCGCCAATCGCTTCTGATCAAGACCGATCTCGGAGAAAGCTTCGTCGCGGAATGTATTGTGACAGGGCAAGTTGTTCGCTAGTATCCCTTTCCTAGAAGGATATGTGATGAATCAGGGAAATCATTGGCCGTTGGGTTCGCGATTCATGAGTCCCGAAGAAGTCTCTGCACTGTCGGCCAATTCGGCTGGAAGAGTCGAGGCGTATTCGATGACGCTCAGCGAAGCTTCTGCGAGTGTGTCCGCAAGCGCACTTGCGAGCGAACTTCTGAAGAAAAAACAAGCATCGACACCGCGAGAAATCCGGCCAGTCAAT
Organism: Pirellulaceae bacterium; assembly: GCA_031426475.1. GTDB lineage: Bacteria > Planctomycetota > Planctomycetia > Pirellulales > Pirellulaceae > JAIYDQ01. The sequence goes on from JANPLJ010000688.1 coordinate 2,106, forward strand.
TGGCTCGGCCGACCGTAATGCGACTGTCCCAAATCGTATAAGACGACGCGCTAGCGAGTGGCTTGACGATCGTAATCACAGTAAAACCACTCGCTTACACTTTGTGTTAACGCAGAAACAATTCTCATTTGACACATTGGGGACCGTCGAAGTAGTGCTTTGTTACAGTCTGGATTTAGTGTCCCTCAACTCCAATTCTTGATGGGTGCCTCGTTCTCCCGTTGATTTCAGGCCGTTACAATCGCGAAGATGTTGAGAGCAGTGGCCTTGCTCTTGCGTTTTTTCCTGTCATTTCATCGATAGGAAGCAAGGCATTCCCCATGGCCGAATGTCCCACTTATGCACCGTATCTCTCTTCGTGGCCCTTGGCACCTGGCCCAATTTGATGATCGAATCGAAGCGAGTCGCAAATTCCATGCGCCTCGCAGTTTCTCGCGTGATCGCATTGTTCAGGAATCCCAAGATGACCTGGAACGCTGGCCTTCTTTGTGTTTTCGTTGGCAAACCTCAACGTCTTGGCCGGTCGATTGCCTTCGATTTAACGAAATGTCGATTCGGCACGAAAACGTTCGTGCGGAGAATACTCTCGAAAGCGTTTTTTTTTCCTGGGATTCGGAAGCGGGTGTTGGGAAGATCGAGTTGAACGGTATACTACGTCCATTCAATGAGATTGTGTTGGTTTGGCGTCGCTGGCCGTCGGAATGGAAATCGGAGGCTGGCCGATACACCCCTGATCCTTTACATCCGTTTCACTTTGATTCATGGCTCGAAATTCAATCCTAGTGTCGAAGCTTTGTGTTCGGTGGTTCACAGCTAGCCTCTTGTTGTCTCTGACGCTTCCCGTTGGTTGTAAGCCTACGTCTGTCGAGAAGCAGACTATCGAGAAGCCAACGAGCACGAAGTCAGAAGATACGGCAAAAAAATTCGACGCGAAATCGAGTGAACCGGTGATCGATACGTCGATCGACATCGACGGTTTGATGGAGGCACGACTCTCCAAAGCGGATCTCGATTTCGGTTGGATTCGATTATTCGATGGACAGTCGATGATGGGATGGGAGCCAAGTTCGAAAGCGAACTGGAGAATCGAAGAGGGGGCGATTGTTGTGGACTCAGGCGAGCAGGGGTTTCTGTTCACGACAAGCCGTTTTGGGGACTTCGAATTGCAGCTCGAGTTTCTCGCCGATGCAACGACCAACAGCGGCATCTTTTTGCGCACCCCGCGGAAACCAACGGCCCCCGGCAAGGACTGTTATGAATTGAATATCGCCCCGCCCGACAATCCATTTCCTACGGGGTCACTGGTCGATCGAGCAAAGGCGAACAGTGAATCGATCGGCGAGTTGGATATGGCCGAGTGGCATACGCTGCACGCTTTGGCCGATGGTGCACACATTCAAATTTGGGTCGACGGACACGATGCCAGCGACTATCAGGACGATACCGGACTGATGTCGGGCTTTGTCGGGCTTCAGTTTCGCGAAGGGAAGATTCGTTTCCGCGATATTCGGATTCGACCGATTACGTATACAGTTCTTCCCGCGAAGGAGTTGGCTGATTGGAAAGCATCGGATGGAGAAGGATTCCAAGGCAAGCTTGACGACGAAGGAGCTTTGTTATTGTCGGGCGGCAAGGGACACATGGAATTGATGCAAACGCTAGGGGATTTTTGCGTTCAAACTCGTGTAAAGACGCTCGCTAGCAATGTTAATTCAGGAATCTTCCTGCGCTGTATTCCGGGTGAAGAGATGAACGGCTACGAATGCCAACTGCATCATGGCTTCAATAAGGACCGTCGACTACCTGCCGATTCAGGAATGGGAGCTATCTTCCGTCGGCAACCAGCAAGGGCTGTGTTGAGTGATGAAGAAGAAACGGCGCATGTTACGGTTGTCGCCGACGGTTCTCATTTTGCCTCGTGGGTGGAAGGCATCCAAGTTGTCGACTGGACAGACACACGTGACGCTGATCCCAACCCACGAAAAGGACTTCGTTTAGAGGCCGGTACTCTCCAATTGCAGGCACACGACCCATCTTGCAAAGTCAAGTTAGACGCGCTTGGGATCAGCCCCATTCATTAGAGAGTGCCATCGGAAGCAAAAGGGGCAGCTTATTCTGACATCGAAGCTTTGAAGTCCCCAGCGACCTTGGTGGCCGTCTCGCATTTTAG
>JANPLJ010000689.1:0-3123 GCA_031426475.1 Pirellulaceae bacterium
CAATCGCAGAGAAGCTCGACTAAGCAGACTTGCCTTGTTGCCCAGTCGATCCGCGTCGAGGTTGAATGTTCTCTCGTCGATCGCCACCGCTGAGAGTCCAAGAAATTGCAATCCTGCGGTCCGATATGTTTCGGCAGCCACTGTTTGCAGGGGAAATGGAATCGATTCGTCAAGGCTACGAAACTTTTCTACCAGCGAACGCTTTGACTTCGGTTGTTTATACCACGGTAGATCAGCCGTGGCCGGGAGAAACGCGGGAACAATCTCATCCAGCAATTCCTGGAAATGACTGGCATCGATCCCGATTTGCTTTAACCAAAATCGCACCCCTAATGACAATCCATCTATCGAATCGCCTGATGCATAGATTGCTTTCGAGTCTCCCAGGGGAATGTGATTCATGGTCGACTTGATCGGTTTCGGAAGAAACGCCGGGGACAGTTGATCGAGCATCGTTTCTGAAGCAACGATCTTTTCCGAAGGGTTTTCAGCGACGATCCATGCCGAGCATGCGATAACGAGTGGCCCGATGTTAGGTCCGTATCCAGCTTCGTCGATCCCCAGAATTAGTTTTCGTTTTGAAGCGTTCATGCCTGTGTCCTCCAGCTTTCTAAGATTGCTCGAGACGGTTATAATTCTTCGGCTTTGTTTTCCCCACGAATCAAGTATTTGAAAACCCCATTCTTCTCCGTTCTGAAAGATCGCGAATGAAATACGGCATGAACTTGTTGTTATGGTCTGGCGAAGTTACCGACTCGATGCTTCCAACGCTAGAAAAGCTCAAAAAAATGGGCTACGACGGAGTGGAGCTGCCGGTATTTAACCTCGACCTGAACTATTCGAACTTGGGCAAGCAGCTCGATGGTCTCGGCTTACAACGTACCGCCGTTACGGTTCGCAATGAGGGGGACAATCCGATTAGCCCTGACGCGGGAACGCGGAAGAAGGGGGTCGACTTGAATCGAAAAACGCTCGACTGCTGCGCAGCGGCTGGCGTTCAGACTTTGGTCGGTCCGTTCCATTCCGCGTTAGGTTTTTTTCCAGGACATAGCCGGACCAAGGACGAATGGAACTGGGGGGTTGAAAGCATGCGAGCAACAGCAGAGCATGCTGGTAAGGTGGGTGTGATGTTGGGAGTCGAGCCATTGAATCGATTCGAAGTTTATTTCCTCAACGCCCATGCTGACGCGGCGAAATTTTGTCGCGAAGTTGATCATCCGAACTGTCGGATGATGTATGACACGTTCCACAGCAATATCGAGGAGAAAAGCATTCCTGCGGCTTTTCATGCAATCAAAGATATGCTGTCTCACATCCATATTAGCGAGAACGATAGGAGCACGCCGGGCCATGGCAACGTGCGTTGGAAAGAGAACTTCGACGCGATTCGCGATATCGGTTATGACGGGTGGCTTGTCATTGAAGCATTTGGGCTTGCGCTTCCTGAATTGGCGGCAGCGACACGGATTTGGCGAAAGATGTTTGACAGCGAATTGAAGCTTGCTGAACAAGGGTTGAGCTTCATGAAGCAACAAGTCGAGATGCGGCAAAGCTTGGCTTGATAACAACAAGAGCCGGAAGCGGAAGCGACGTGCACCCAAGAGCCGGAAGCGTAAGCGATGTGCACCCTGATATTTTCGTTGAGTGCGTTGTTTTGTTGGGAGTTCGTCGCTCGCGCTTCCGGCTCATGCAGCTGGGGTTGCCCGAAGAATCGACATAATCGTTACAGTTTTCTTTAAAAGTTAACTTTCTGCAACCTTCCTGTTTTGCTGGACGAGCAAGCGGAGGCAAGAGTTTAAAAACCCTCGAGTTGCAAAGTTAATATGTCTTTTATCCGTCAATGCGCACTGCCTTTTTACCGTTGGGCCACACAAGCCAAGCGTGAGGTTTTCGCGCGTCGATTTACGGCTTCCCAGCAATGGCCGGCTGCGATTCTCTTTTATCATCGCGTTGCGAACCAAGAGAATAACCCTTGGACAATTTCCCAAAAGCACTTTTCCGAACACCTTGATTTCGTCGACTCCATTGCCGATTTTTCATCGCTGGATGAGATTCGCCAAGACCAGCGCGACAAGACGCGATTGAGCCTCAAGATCGCGATAACGTTCGACGACGGCTACGCTGATAACATGGATTGGGCCATTCCGGAACTGATCCGACGCGAGATTCCATGTACATATTTTGTATCGACGGACTTTGTCGAAGGCAATCTCTCGTTCCCACACGATGTTGAGCGGGGACTCGCTTTGCGTCCGAACTCGATTGCCGAAATTCGACAAATGGCAGAGGCCGGGATTCAGATCGGTGGACATACGCGAAGCCATCTTGACCTCGGTCGAGCGTGGACCGTAGAACGCTTGCGGAGCGAGTTGATTGATTCACGCAAGAAGCTTCAGGATTGGACTGGGCAGTCAGTCGACTACTTTGCGTTTCCTTACGGATTGCTTCACAACATCTCGCAACCAGCGATCGACGTCGTTATCGAGGCCGGGTACCAAGCGTTCTTGAGCGCCTACGGTGCGTGGAATTTCCCAAACGGTGAGGATACTCATCTGACGCGCTTTCATGGCGATCCATGCGCGGAAGCTGTTCGAAACTGGTTGACCCTAGACCCTCGCCACATGGAACCTCGGAGTTCGCTGGTGTATAGCAAGCCGAATTCTTCCAACGGAGTCGATTCGACGCGTTCGGATACGGAGAAATCGATGCCAGGGCATGTGATTTCCTTTCCGTCGATTGAGCTTGCATCCGCTCCTTTTGATTTATCCCAGCACTCATCATGATTCAAACGTTGAACATTACTGCCGAGCGAATTCTGGATGAAAGTTCGTCGTCATCTGTTTCGATTGCTGGACGTCCGCTGCGAACCGCTTTTGTTATAACGAGCATGCCAGTTGGGGGCGCCGAAACGCTGCTTGTCAACCTGATTCGAGGTTTCGATCGCGATCGCATTGAACCGGAGCTTGTTTGTTTGAAAGAACTCGGGCCTTTGGGGGAGACATTGGCGACCGAGATCCCTTCGAAGCATTCGATGATTCGTGGAAAGTTTGATTTGACAGTCCTTTGTCGACTTGCATGGCATTTTCGTCGGCAACAAATCGATGCCGTGGTAACGGTCGGCGC
>JANPLJ010000690.1:0-2171 GCA_031426475.1 Pirellulaceae bacterium
ATCGCGGCCCGAAGCTCCGCATTTGGGAAATGCAGGTCAAAGGCCCACAACTCGAGCATTGGCCGACGCGTGGTCACACCTTGCTCTACGGCAGTCTCGCACCGAATCAGATCAATCGCGCCAGCATTCCCGAGCGGCTGAAAGTCTTTGCCGAAGCTGCCTTTCGCCGTCCTTTGCGTCAAGGCGAGTTGGTTGCAGTTGAGAAGCTCATCAACGGCAAGCTTGATGCCGGGATGAAGCCGCTCGATGCGCTTCAACTCGGCTTTCAGACAATCCTCTGCTCGCCCGCCTTCCTCCATTTACATGAAGGCACCGGCAAGCTCGACAACTACGCCCTGGCATCGCGATTATCTTATTTCTTCTGGTCCTCGATGCCTGATAAGACGCTGATTCAGCTCGCGGCGGCCGGCAAACTGCACGAGCCCGTAACATTAAGCGCCCAAGTGGATCGCATGTTGGCCGACCCGAAGTCGCAGCGATTCGTGCAGAACTTCATTCGCCTTTGGCTGAACCTTGACCACATCGGCGAGATGCCGGTTTCCACCGATTTCGTTAGCTTCTTCCGCGACAACATTGACGCCGCAATGCGGGCCGAGACCGAGACGTTCTTTCGACACATTCTCGATAAGAACTTGCCACCTCGCGAATTGCTTTCAGCCGACTACACATTCTTGAATCGCGAGCTCGCATTGCATTACGGCTTACCCCCCATCGAAGGCGTTCAACTTCGTCAGGTGTCGCTGCCCACAGGCGAGCGCGGCGGTTTACTCGGACACGCTTCGTTTCTCACCGCATCGGCCAACGGCGTCGACACCTCGCCTGTCGTGCGCGGCGTCTATGTGCAAGAGAAACTTCTCGGCTACACGCCTCCTCCGCCGCCACCTGATGTTCCGCTCATCGAACCCGATGCAAGCGGAGCTACCAACATGCGCGAGCAGCTCGCCAAACATCGCGCGAGCGAAACTTGCGCCGCCTGTCATCGCAAGATCGATCCTTTCGGTTTCGCGTTGGAGAATTTCGATGCGATCGGCGGCTGGCGCCAGAACTACTCGAAAGACAGCAAGATCGATCCCAGCGGCACGTTGCCTACCGGCGAAAAGTTCAAAGGTGTCACCGATTTCCGCAGCCTGCTCATTGCGCGTCACGAGCAGTTTACTCGATCGCTCACGGAGAAATTGATGACCTACGCCCTTGGCCGCGAAGCTGAGTTAGCCGACCGCGCTGTGATCGAAGACATGATGAAAGATATGTCGTTCAGTAAAGGAGGCTTCAAGGATCTCGTCCGCGAGGTAGTACTCAGCGAGTCCTTCTCGAAGAACTGAAATGATGCGGCCTGCTAATCTCTGCGGTAAAGAATTTTTCGTCCCCTCGCTAAGAAATGCCAATGAATATCGCCCGCCGATTCTTTTTAGAGCTCTTCCCGCTACTTGCGTGGCGATGTTCTTCACTGCTGGCTCGCGAATCCCAAGCTAGCCCAATCTTTCTCGGGCAGGGAACGACGTCTGGCGAAGTCACTGATTCATCAGTGCTGCTACAAACGCGCTTGACTCTGGCTGAGCAACTCGACCCGACAGGAGAGTTGCTGGGAGCCGGCGGAGAAGCGTGCTTTGAACGGAGCACGCAGGCGGATTTCACTGATGCGCATCGCACTCCGTTTCAACCGGCAGTGGATACGAGCGACTTCATCGTGCGGGGAGAAGGGGGAGGGGAGGAGAAAGGGGAGAGAAAGAAAAAAGGACAGGAGAAAAGGAGAAAAAAGGAAAGAGAAAGAGAAAAAAGGACATGCATTGTTTGAAGAGAGAAAAAAGAAAAATAAAAGAGAGAAAAAAGGACATGCATTGTTTTGGAGGAGGAGAAAGAGAAAAAGAAGAAAAAAGGACATGAAAGAGAAAAAGGACATGCATTGTTTTGAGGAGCGCTGGGTTTCAGGGGTGGGATACGGGCCAAGATAAAAGCGAAAGTGCACAAGAGTTGGTGGGGTTCGCAGACGACTTGGGACGGAGAATGCTGCTTTGCACTTGTCCGCAAGGCACCGCCAATACGACGATTAGAAGGGTATGCTGTCGATATTACCCCATGGCAGCTAGCCACCTGCGTTGGCTAAGTGGTGACAACCGAGCTTGTTTGCCGTCTCACGCAATAGTTGACGGCTACTTGCGATAAATGAGCCG
>JANPLJ010000691.1:0-2612 GCA_031426475.1 Pirellulaceae bacterium
GCGCTCTTGATGCAACGGGGATGTTGGCGATTGAGCGATCTTAATTGCCTTAGCAACCGCAGCCAAATTCATTCCGAAGTAACTCGTCGGAAACTGAACACCGGTCGTGGGCAACGTTACCGTCGAAAACGCTTGTTGAAATGCTGCTGCTGCGTCTCTCGAAATCACGCGCGAGTTGCGGACCGATTTCTCTATAAGATCCGAATACGTTTGGCTCGCAAGATCCGCATGAACGTCCGTATAGACGCGATCGATGGGGTTATCGTTTCCAATGCCGTATAGCTCGACTGCACCATACGACGATATCGAGTACGGAAGAATCCGATTTCCGCTGAGCAATTGGCTTTGCCCATCCGTTGATATCGCGGTATAGACGTTATTTGGCGTAGCGGCTGCTCCAGAATCGGTAAGCAAATCCGCCATTCTTCCGGCCCAGCCCTTCAACTGTTCGCGCGACGTCGGGATTGCTGTCTGCCAGTGCAGCTGTTGATCCGAGTGACTATATAGCCCAAGCGGCTTCATTTTCGTCGCACTGTCGAATTCACTGATATTCGCTATCGGTTCTACCAATGCACCGGCATTGGCAACAAACGTGGCGCGGCCAGCATCGTAAATTTGTTTCAAGTACTGGAATCTGGGGTGAAGGCCAAAGGTTCGACCTGTTCCACCAGCCGCAACACTGTCCACGATCGGGTGCAGATACCCGTAATTGGTACCAACCCATGCTCCATCCCAAGCCAAGGAACGCTTCAAAGCCCCGTTACCGCGTGTCGATGCATAGTCAGCGTATTGCGCATCCCCTTGGGTTGTTCCGTACGGAGTAAGAAAGTTGAATGAGTCCGCTCCACCGCCCAAGAACAAACATACCAACGCTTTGTAACCACCCGTGGGCGGCACAACCGGACTTGCTCCCATAACGGCACCTGTCATTTTCAGATGCAATAGCGTCGATAAGAATGACGTGTTCGTCATCGCACCGCAAACTCCCAGCTTAAGAAGTTTGCGACGCGATTCAAACGACGAATTCGAACCAGATGAGTTGCGTGAAGCCATTTTAAAATCCTCGAAAAGTGCGGTGCAATGCTCGGCCCAAAAAGCATCCCTTGGTTGAGAAGTACGAACCTACTTGGTCACGAGAAAGCTTGGTGATGAAATAACCGCCAGGATTGATGCTTTTGCAATATCCATCGCTTCATCCGTCGATACATTCCCAGCTCCGCCAGCCGTTGCGAGCTCTCGCAAGAGCGATGTACGGAGTCTTGTTTTGAATTGCGGATTCAACGACCCACCGCACAGGAACAGATCGAGCCGTTCGATGAGGCGTTCGATGCCAGTCGTGGAGACCGCCAGTGACTGTTCGGAATTAAAGTCGTAAGTAACAAGTGTACGAGTCGATTCGCGGACGCGTGTAACCACATTGGCCGAATTCGTAGACTCCTGGTCGATATACTGAACGTCATCCGTTCGTTCCCCCCAATACACTCGGTCGCGAAAAAAGTTTCCGGCGACGTTGCAGGTGATCGCATTGACGAGCTTTAATTCAGGAGCTGCCACAATACCATTTGGAATGCGCGCGGAAGGAACATAGTCGACCAGCTCGCCGGCCTGATAGTCGGCTAGGTAGAAATTGAAGACAGACGGCATTTCGTAGGGCGACTGTTCGAAATCATAGTACAGCGAATTCAAGCGGAATTCATTCTTGATCAATGTCGGATTATCGAACGAGCCTGCAACTGCCTTTTGATAAGCTCCCATCGCTTTGAAAAATCGGGTGAAGCGAATGTAGTTCAAAATTGGCTCTTGAAGTCGCGAGTCTTCGGTACCCATCGTTGTCACAACAAATCGATTTACTGGCGTTCGTTGGTATTGGACACGAGTTGGCTGCCAAGCTTCTGGATCGAGCAAAATCGCCTTTATGACCTTCTTAAGATCGCCTCTGTCGGCTGCCCCAGTCCCCTTGAATGCTGATACGACACGACTGGTGTAGGCCCGAGATGGATTCGACTTGACCATCCGTTGAATCAAACGGCGCGCAATAAAAGGTGGACAGGACTGATGAGCAACTAAACCATCGAGAGCCGCTGCGATATCTGCGTTCGCAGTGGCTTCCGTGTGCACGGCATTATTGCCATTTGGATTCGAAATACTCAAATTATTCAACAAGCTCTTGGTGCTTCGATCATGTTGACTTGGTGCCATTCGCATCGGCACATTGAATTTCACCGATGAATTCGGGTCCGACGATGTGCCAGCCGAATAAGGACTGTAGGGGTTCAGTGTTGTAATCGTCGGAGCGTATGTCCCGTAACCGTAGCCCAGCCCCGTGAAAACCTGCGCATATTCGCGAATGTCGTTCGCGTTGTAGGTCGGGGTTGGCACGCCAAGCGTCTTTTGCTGTACGCCGTCATCGTCTAAGACATACAGGCCAATTGTAAATAATTGCATCACTTCGCGAGCATAATTTTCATCCGGAAATTCACCGTTTTGAGCTCTTCGGTTTCCTCGGTAACTAAGCCAATCCCCCATGACTGGATGATATGTGACTTTGCCCAAAACGTCGCGATATTTCCCGAACGCATTGACGACGAATATATCGTAGAACTGCGAGAGCC
>JANPLJ010000692.1:0-3340 GCA_031426475.1 Pirellulaceae bacterium
GTCCGGTGAGGTGCAAGAAAACGTTGAGGTGCATGAAAACGTTGAGGTGCATGAAAACGTTGAGGAATCGGATGGCTCGCGCCGTTCCACTACAAGCGAATTCCTTACGTCCACGCCATTTTAGTCTATCACAGTGGAACAGTAAGACGCCTAGTATCATCTCGGACGGCGTGGAGTTTCTGAGGTAAGATCGACATCGCAAGGGATTTCAGAACGTTTAATCGAAACGCTCTTGGGTGCATCAAAAGCTAGCGTTACCCGTCCCCCCGACGTTTTCACGACGCGAACCAAAATGTCGTCCCCGATCATCAATTCCTCGCCCGCTTTTCTACTTAAAATCAACATCGCTTTGTCTCCATACAGATAACTCCACCAGAACTTTGACGTTAAGTAACAAGTGCAAACGTCATGCCTTTCGTTCGGTAAGTAGATTTATCCAGCGATTCGCGAGCGAGTGGGCTGGCCCACTCGCTCGCACGGGCTTAGCGCGCTAGTGCTTTGTCCAGAGTGAAATTTAGGGTTTCAATTTGTAGCCGAAAGTCGTAAGACTTCGGAGGAAGCGCGGTAAACATCGTCTTTCGAGCTGCGTCCGAATTCTAAAGAATTCGGCTACCAACCCTAAAATCTAAGTTGGACAAAGCACTAGAACGCGAACCAAAAATGGGATAGCTTTAGGGGAACGCTCACGATGTCTTCGAGGCTTCCAAATACTCTTCCACGGAGACTGTCGACCATCCGCCTTCACCATCAAGCACGAGCACGGCCGTATGAAACCTGGCGACGCTTGGACGGTGACTGATACTGACCAACGTGACACCGGACGATGCGAGCTTCTCGTATACTTCCGCCTCGTTCTCTTCATCTAGGGCACTGGTAGCTTCATCCAATACGATGAACTGTTGACCGGAGAGAAATACGCGAGCGATAGCGAGTCGCTGTTGCTCACCAAACGAGAGTGTTTTTCTCCAGTCGCAGACGGCATCCAACCCTCCGAATCGATCGATTAACTTTGGAAGTCGCACCATGACCAAAGCGTCTGCGAGCTCCTTGTCCGGGAGCTCTGAAGTATTATTTGGGTACATCAGTTGTTCACGTAGTGTTCCGACCACCATGTATGGTCGTTGCGGCAAGAACAGAATATCTTTCAACGGCGGCCTGAAAATGGCACCTTTTCCAGAGGTCCATAGTCCGGCAAAGGCTCGTAGCAGAGAGCTCTTGCCACCGCCACTGGCCCCAACGATCAACAATCGCGAGCCGTTTTCAATGTCTATCTGAAGATCTTCGACCAGCACCCGCTTTCCATCTGGCGTCTCCAGCGAAACATGCTGAAAGCTTGATTTCTCGGTCGTAGGTGCCTCGGTCGATTCAATCTGCTGGGCGGATTTCTCGTCGACTTCTACGTCCTCCAAAATTTTTGAAAAGCGATCCAGCCGACCAACGCCAGCGGTAAAGTAGCTGAGTTGATCGAATTTGCTTACGACGACATTCAATGCGCTGAACACTTTCGCGAATGCCCCTGTTGCTTGAACCACGGCTCCGACATCCATACTCCCCTCGAGTACTGATGGCGCGAGGATGATTGCCGGTAAGACATACGATGCAGAAGTGTAGAGCGACTGGAAGGAGTTCAAAAAGAACTGCCAGTTAACGAGTCGTTTCGTGTTCGCTAAGACCTGACTAAAACGATTTTGCACATATCCACGCTCTTTGTCTTCGCCGCGATAAAAAGCAATCGATTCCGCATTCTCACGAACTCGAATTAAGCTGAACCGAAAGTCGGCCTCGTTCCTCAATTGAAAGAAGTTCAACGCGACGAGTGGTCGACCAAACACGAGCGTCGTCAACAGCGTACCAAAAGTCGCGTACAGAATGAGCGTCCATACCAAGGTTGGTGACAGGTACCACAAAACTCCGCTAAACGCAATGATTTGCAGGAATGTCTCAATGAAAATCAGCAGAAAGTAGATGGATTTCGAGGTGAATGAATTGATGTCGTCCGTGATGCGCTGGTCAGGATTATCGATCGACGTAGAGTAGGTTAACTTGTAATACCGACGGGCAGCAAAATACTTCGTCATGAAATTGGATGTCATCCAGTTTCGCCAATGCAACGTGAGTCGATCGCGAACGTAGTAATAGAGCCCGTAGGTCGGGAATCCCACGACGATCAACAGAATCGTAAAGTATGTCGACTTCCAATATCGATCAGCATCTCGTTCAGCGAGTGCTGTAGAGAATTCACCGGTTTGCCAATTTAACAATACGGCGATAGACGTGTCAGCGAGCATCAGACACACGAGCAGGGTTAGTAAACCTCGAGCAACCCAGCGTTGTTCGGAGCTCAAATAGGGAATCGCAAGCCGAATAAATCGCGGAATCAATTTCCCGCGGATCTTGCGAATGTTGTTCAGTATTTGCATGACGATCGTTTCTAAGACTCTTCCCCAGACATTGCGAACGCCCTTGCGAGGCTATGAATAAATGCGAGTTTCGCGAGAACTGGGGCTTCAATGTTTTCGGGGATTAACGTCGGCAACCCAAGATCTCCGTTGAGTTCGCTCACCGTCACCGCGATTCGCAGCGCCTCTCGAACTAGTTCGCCAATTTCAACTGATTCTCGGCGAGGCTCTCTCCAAAGCCATCCACTATCTTTCGCTGTGCTTGCGATCGCTTGCAGATCCAAATAGAGGTTGACTGATTCTGCAAAGTCTTCCCATGGATGCATGGTGGCGTAGGCACTCACAAAGTTAGATCGCCAATCAGGAACTGGCCCATTTTCATAGTACTTTTTGAGCGATTCCGCGTAGTCTATTCGTTCTGGATCTCCAAAGAGCCGAATGTATTCATGGCGGCAAGGTTCTGGAATGCATAGGTCTAGATAATGTCCATACTCGTGTCGAAAGTGGCCGATCAGTGTTCGATGCGGCTCCTTGAGCTCCACACGCAGTTTCTCGCGGTAGACGCTGTCCGCTTCCTTCAAATTGATCGTTATCACACCGCGATCATGTCCGGTGATAATTTTGGTCAGTATCCCTTCCGAATCGAGAAAATCCGAAAGAAACCGAAAGGTGAGCGGTACATCCGGCTTTCGCACGGCGTAAGGCGGAAAACCTAACTGCTCCAATTGATACAAGAGCTTACGTTTGGCAGCCTCTAAAGTTGCCCAACGTTTTGCGTTCTCGGGGTCGTTCAAATCTGGGACAATCGTAGTTAGCAGACACCAATCGCAAACCGAACCGCCTTCAGACACGGGAACGGTGCTATTACAGCCGCACTTTTCGCGATTGCCGCACGTTGCAAGAATAGTATCGCACCGTTCACAAACCAATTGCGACTCGGG
>JANPLJ010000693.1:0-1215 GCA_031426475.1 Pirellulaceae bacterium
ATCATCCATGGAGCTACCGCGGCCATTGTTCCCCAAGTCAGCAGCCAGCCAAGCCGCAAATGCAGGTCGTCTCGCAAAGCGTGGCCCCTACGACTCTGTGATTAGTCAACTGCAACGAGTTGGGTACGATCGAGCTATCGATCACATGGCTGTTGTTCGCGAAGAAGGCGAGCGGCACGTCATCTTCGAACCGTACGAAAGCTCCTGCAGCATGGACACCGCAAGACGCATCGCAGCAGAACTTTCGACGCGGCTAGGTTGCGAAGCTTGGGCATCACTTCGTAGCTGGCATTACCCCGGCGCAACAATTCGTATTACGCTCGCACCGTCGCACACCGTAGCGACTGAAGAAAACGAAGAAGGTACGCGCGGAGGGGTCACGCGATGACGTTTCAGATCAAGACGCGGCAGGTAATTGTTAATGCCATCGATCTAGGCAACGCCATTGTTCTCGTGGATCGGCATGGACGCAGATTATCTAGCGAAAAGCCGTTGTCGGAAATCGAAGGAACTCTCAGTTCAGCTTCGCTTCAACAATGGAAATGGCGAATGGCTGTGCAACGCATGATGTCTCGGATTTTAGCAAGAACTGGAAAACGAGAACAGTCTGCGTGGGAGAAACGAACAAGCAGCCTTGCTGCATCTCTCCGACTTAGGCGCCGCTTCAAACCGACCAAAGCCAACAAGAGACAGCGATTTGAACGCTTCAAGACACGAACTTGGAGAGATGCATGTATTCGCCTTTGGCAGCAAGGGGACAGCCGCGCTCGCCGATACAGTCGCAATGGATGGACAAAATGGGCTCACACCGTTTCAAACAATCACAACCGACGAAAAGGAGGAAAGTATGGACCAACCTACACCTGTAACAGCTAAGAAGATCATGGATTTGATTGAACGCCAGAAGTTTCGATGCGCACTTAGTGGGCGCGAACTCACTCCTGAAACCGCTTCGCTTGATCATGTTACTCCATTGTCGCGCGGTGGATCACACGAACTAAGCAATCTGTGCGTCGTTGATTACCAAATTAACACCGCGAAAGGCACGATGACCGTTGAGGAGTTCTTGGCAATGTGTCGAGATGTGGCCTCTTGTCAAAGCCATTCCACATCGTGTGGCAATGAATAGGTACTTCCAGAAAAAACGATTTTTCAAAGATGCCGTTCGGAAAAGTCGCCAAGTTAATCAGAGTTTCTTCGTTCGGTAGGTCCGCG
>JANPLJ010000694.1:0-3518 GCA_031426475.1 Pirellulaceae bacterium
CGGAGAGTGACACCCCGAACATTTCGAGAAAATAATCGGCGCAACATCGTTAGCAAAAGTGACGGGTTTTGAATGGGCCTGATTTTTCGTACGTCGATAGAAATAAAACGATGCAGCGACCGTCAATGTGACCAATAGCCCGACCAATAGGCCGATCATGCCTCCCCGAACGATGCCGTGACGTTGATGATGCATTTCTCTCACAACCAATCCGATCGCGTCGCTCCGCGACACGGAATCAGCCTTTTAAATCCTTGATCAAACACCCGATGGCTTTGGTTCGTGGGTTGGCGACGCTCCGACCTGACAATGTTGATTCTATCGCATCGGCTAGATCATGGGTCGTCGGTTCGGACCGCGCCTGCCCGAAATCAGCGTAAAGGTCATTGATGCGTCCTCGGTAGATCATGTCGCGATTCTGATTAAACACAACCGCTTCGGGCGTGATCGTAACACCACAATGCGCCACCAAGCTATGCTTCGGGTCACGCAGCGCTTGGCATGGATAGCCGAACTCTTGTATATGGCGGCGAATGGCGTCCGGTTGCTCGCTTGGGTCCACGTAGACTAAATAGAACTCAACCCCCTGAGGCTTGTATTCGTCATAGATGCGACGGATTTCCGGGGCATACCGGTTCGAGATCGGGCAGTCGGAACGTGAGAATAGGACAACCGTGATTGATCTCGGATCCTGCCAAAGATCAAAGGGCTGGCCTTCAAGATCAAGCAAGCGGATCATTGACTGGCTCAGACGAGGGGCATCTTCCTTGGCACAGCCGATAAAGACGCAGAACACGGCAGCAACAACACTGCGAACAACGAGCACTTAGTCACTCCGCAGTTTCTTTCAGCACGGCTTTCGCGGCAAAATTGCGAAGCCGCGAAGAAATGATCTTTCCAAAATGGTCTACACAAAAGGCTAAGCGTTGCGTCGGCGAGCCAAAGTATAGAAACCTCCCATCGCCAGCGAAACCAATAGAATTGACGTTGGCTCGGGAACGACAACCACGCCGTTTTGACCAGCAAAATTCGTCGGGCTGTTCGGGGCATTAGACGGGGTATTATTTATGCCGGCAGGGCTAAAGACTCGAGACTGGACGCCGTCCGTTGGCAAAGCGGTGTAGTTGCCGCTGATAGCAGCAGTATTAAATAGGTTGATTCTACCGCCGGCAGTGAACAGAAAATTATTGGGTATAATGTGGTCTGGCGCGGGACCACCAGCAGCCTGAAGACCTGCGGTGCCGAATAGAATAGTCTTATTGGCTGTTGGAGCTAGGGTGGCAATCGGAAGGTTGAATGTTTTCGTCCCTAAGCCGTTAACGTCGGAAACAGCGATTGACCTGACAACGCTGAAATTAGTTTGGGTATTGCTGGTAGTGAACAATTCAATGAATTGCAAAGTCCCGCTGCTGTTGGAATAGAGTTCTCGCACCTGCCACAGGTGAAACCCCGCTCGAGCTGGTGACGCATTCATCATCGAGGCACAAAAAACAACCGCAAAACAGATCAGACCGCACCCGGTCACTTTTCTCTCATTGATGGACATCAAATTACTCCGCCGAGACGAAATGGATTCAAAATGCAAAGGAAAACCAAAGTAGTATGTCTTTTCAGTAGGATTCCGCGAAAAACCGATGGAAACCGGCACGCAACGACCCGACGAATCTCACATGCTATCCAGACATCACCGTATCGTCAACAAAATCTTGGCCATTATCGAAAAATCTTTCGATCAGAACCATCAGCGTCGAAGATCTGCATTTAGCGAACACGGCGTCGAGACAGATAACCAAGAACGGAGCTCGCAAGGAGCAGTGAACTCGGCTCTGGAACGACGTTGAAACGAAGGTCGTAGATTATCGACCCAGCATTTTCCTGAATCCAGAATGAATACGTTCCTTGCCCAAGAGGTGGCGTAAAATTGGATGGCGTTCCGAGCCCTGGGCTGGGCGAGTTATTCTGCGATAGGTTGTCAAGAATATCGTCCCCTGGATTTCTTCCCGCAGCCCCTCCAATCAACGTGCGACCAAACAACTGTGTCGCATCGGTCAACGAAGGAAAACTTGTACCGTTTCGAATCGCAAAAAAACCTTGATTGTCCGTGCTTGTGAGGCCGTCAATGATAATAGAAGTCAGCAGATGGTTGGCAGGAATGGTAATCGTCCAAAAGTCACGATCCGTCGTTCCGGTTGAGGTACCCTTCACATTATGCGAACCTGCGAACAAAGTTCCTAGATTTGTAGGGGAATTTTGATCGCTTGATAGGTCGCCGTTTACCGTCTCGTCATGAATGATTCCTGCAGAGCCAATAGGCGCCAAACTTATTGCCAACACGACGGACAATGGAGCTACTGGAATTTCGCGAGCTGTCCGCTGTAGTGCGAAAAGACGCTGCAGAACCAGACTGTATTCGATATAACGGAGAACCGAATACACCACTTTGTGTGAGAAAGATTGGGAAGCCTCGCAAAAACAAAACGGAGCAAGCGAATGGACGCGGACTTACAGGAACTCAACCACCGTTTGGGCATACCGGGCTTACATTTTACAAGCGGGGCTGGAGGGTTCACGCGGGCAGTGATCGATACACCCCTTGCCAGTGGCGAGGTTTACTTGCATGGGGCTCATGTAACGAAGTTTCAACCTTGTGGGTACTCGCCGGTATTATGGATGAGTGAGAGTTCGTATTTTGAGGCAGGCAAACCGATTCGCGGAGGAGTACCGATTTGCTTTCCGTGGTTTGGGCCAAATGCCAAGGATCCGTTAGCACCGGCTCATGGGTTTGCGAGGACGACTGCTTGGGATGTGGTTGCGAGTGGACGTTTGGCTGATGGTGGTGTTGCGGTGGAGTTGGCGACGGTGCTCGATGGATTGTCGCTTCGATATCGTGCTGAATTTGGCCGGGTACTACAGCTTTCGTTGTCGGTGGAATGGGAACGGGCTTCTACGCGCCTCAGCCCCTCACCCCCGGCCCCTCTCCCCGAAGACGGGGAGAGGGGAGCGATATCAAATAGAGTGGCCCCTCTCGCAACCGATAGCGGTGAACAGGGAGCGATATTCAATGTTTCAAGTAGAAGCTTCGAAGAAGCGCTGCATACTTACTTGGCTGTCGGCGACATTCGACAAGTCACCATCGAAGGACTTGAGACGTCTGCGTATCTGGACAAGGTTGGCGGGATCGTGAAGCGTAATGCATCGCACGACGCGATTCGATTTACGCAAGAAACAGACCGAGTCTATCTGAATACGAATACGAGTTGCCTGCTTCGCGATCCGGTTCTCAAACGGGTTATTACGGTACATCAGGCGAACTCGCGATCGACGATTGTATGGAATCCATGGATCGCCAAGAGTGCGAGGATGGCTGACTTTGGAAACGACGAATGGCCTGGGATGGTTTGTATTGAAACGGCGAACGTCGGTGAGCAATCAATCGAGATGGAACCGGGAGAGCTTCATACGATGGTTGCACGGATCGAAGTGCGAAAACAAGAGCCTGAAGCGTAAGCGAAGAGCCT
>JANPLJ010000695.1:0-4032 GCA_031426475.1 Pirellulaceae bacterium
TTTGGCTGTCGGTGGATCGTTCGGTGGCACATTCACGGGGACGGGGCGAATTACCATTTTGCCGTTTGCACGACTGACCGCGACGCCTGGAATCACTTTGACTGGCGGCGCGCTCCTCGATTCCCGTGACCAAGATGACAAACTGCGAATCCATGAATTGCTCGATAAGAAAAATGTTTCGCTCGCGGTTGCGGCCGATCTGACGCTTGACCTTACAGCGAAAGTTGGATTTCTCGATTTGGGAATTACCTTCGGAGCGGCGGAGAATTTCATTGTCCCTCCGTACCGCGCCACAACCGGCTTGAGTTTCAGTATGGACGCCGTCTTCGACAAGTTCGAAGCCGAGCTTAAAGAACCGATCGAATTAGCCAAGCAGTACCTGAATCCGCTGGGCAATATCGGTGCGATCATCGATGGCGTTCAGGTACTAGCGGAAAACGCAGTCGCAGCGGCCTTGGAACTCGTCGGCGACGCCTTGGAACTCGGTTAGCAAGGATTGGAAGCCGTAGGGGATGCAGGTGCCAAGGCCGTTGAAGGTATCAGTAACGCTGGCAAGAAGTTCGAAGAGTTCGTCATCGGCCCCTTGGTAAGGTTGGTCAGCGATGCCGACTTGGGGTCGGTGTTCGGAACGGGTGGGAAAGTCTACGGCGTCGACGTGACGCCGAAGTTCACCTATCAAACGCTCCTGTTGAATGGAGTTCTTTATGTTACGCCCGACGCTGGCCAAGCAGCGGATCTCATCGTGGGCGTCGAGAATGGCCAAGTGATCATCGACGGACCAGACTTCATTCGTGAGGAGGTCGTTGGTTACAAGAAATATGATTGTTGGAATGGCTGCGATAAACGGAAAGTCTACGACGATGTGACTCATCCGAATTTGTCCAAGTTCCCAGCCGCCGGGATTCAACAGATCCAAATCGTGGGCACCATCTTTGACGATTCTCTGGTATTGCTGCCGACCGTTATGATCGGCGCCCGTATCGAGGGCCGGGAAGGGAATGATTACCTAGTTGGCGGCAGCGGGAACGACGAAGTGCTTGGAGGCAAGCTTGATATAAATACCCTGTTACCTTTTCCAAATTCCGGCAACGATCGCATCTTTGGTGGCAGCGGCCACGATTTTCTCGACGGCCATGACGGCGATGACATGCTCTACGGCGAGTTAGGCAACGACGCGCTCTTTGGCAAAGAAGGCTTAGACGTTCTCGATGAAACGCAACTCTCGAATCCGGCACTGGCAGGAATAGATATCGAAGCGGAGAAACGAACTATCTGAACGGTGGTGCGGCAAGGGACATCATGCGCGGCTCGCCTGGAGCCGACACGCTCCATGGTGAGGGCGGTGACGATGATTTGCAAGGGAAGGCTGGAAATGATCTACTCGTCGGCGGCAATGACAACGACCGGATTTATGGAAACGAAGGCAACGACGAGATTACCGGTGATGACGGCCACGGGCGAGCATGGCTCCGATTCTCGAAAGTTTCATAAGCAATGGTTTGATGAGCAGTACCTTTGGCGAAGAAGGCTTGCTGGTTCCAATTGCACCACCTCGACCGACTATCACAAGCGTACAGAACGCTGCACCGTTATCAAGTGATCTCATGAGCGCTGATACGAAAGGATCGATTTCGACGTTGCGACCAAAGCCGAACAATTCTGGCCCAGATCCCTACGATTCGCTCGATGCGTTCTTTGCAGAATTGGGGCGAGGAAAACCGAAACAGGCGCTGAACTGATTGGACGGTTCCCTTTTGACGTGGCGAAGAGACGTCAGTCTATGTCCTGCGAGAGAGTGAATACTTCTGAACGGATGTGTTACTCGCAGAATCAATGTGCGGGAAAGCCTGGTGTCTGCCGAAGGAATATTCGGCGTCGGCTCGGCAGGAGCTTCGATCTGCCGTTGTTTTCAGGCGATGAGCATCGAAAAGATGTTGAGAACGGTGGCCTCGCACGCGTCGCACTCCCCCGGGTTCTAGTAAATATCGAACGACTGCTTGAGCCTTTTTTGTCGCTTCCATACAGCCGCCACAATCGATATCGACTGCTTGGATCTCTGTAAAGCTGTACTATCTGCGGAGGATTTTCGCCGTTCTTGTCAAGGTTATCGGCAATCCTCTCGATAAGCCAGCAATGGAATAGCGACCCAGGATGGGTTTGAGCGAGTCGATTGAATCCTGGGAGTCGTCATCATGGTACCAAGACCACACTTTTTACTGTTTTGCGACGGCCAAAGTCCTCAAGTATCCAAGGCCAAGGAAGCAGCCTCGGTCGGCGGTTCGTCTGTGACCGTGCGAGGAAGATGGCGATTCGTGCTGGAGGACCTGGATGCGGGAACGCGATTGGAGGCCTGTGATGCGGAACTGGTGCAGGCTCCCGAACGGGCGGCGTTGCTGGCCGTAGTTCGCGGACTAGAAGCACTTGAGCAGCCGAGCCGCGTCACGTTGGTGACAACCAGCCGATATGTCTCGCGAGGGTTGCAGTTCGGGCTTATCGAATGGCGAGAAAGCGATTACTGCTGGGAGCATTTTGGGAGTGTCCAGCCGATTCGGAATGCCGATCTATGGCGTCGAATTGATCATGCAATGCAGTTTCATCAGATCAAGTGCCAATGGATTGCCGGTGAGTCGGCACGCGAAGGCGAAGAATCGACACAACTGGAAATAGAACCGATCTTTTCGAAGCCGGTCATCGAAGCCATGAATCCAGATGTCAGTTCCATTTTCGATGGGCAAGGGGCGGTTCCTTCTACCGAGAAAGCTTTTGATGGAAGCGATCACGCCACAGGTTCGGAAGATGTTTTGTCGCCGAGCGGGTGGGGGCGTTTCGCGTGGCTTTTTTGGAGTTCTCCGGTCCGTTCATTGCGGTTGCCAAGCTTGTCGAGCTTGTCTACAAGCATCGATCGACATGGGTGGATTGGTAGAATAATGGCAGGGTTTTCTTGGATATCCAAGATTGCCGGTGTCAAGCGGTTAGCGGTTTGACGGATGCGTTCCGAGGCAGTTCGGAGTCCGTCAGCCAACCAGTTTTTGGAATTTTCGTTTCATTCATGGAGTTTCGAGTGCAAACGCAGCTATCTCTGCAGGATTTGGCCGGGGTTATCGAAGGTACAACCAACAATCCAGCCGGATTTTTGGGGCCACGCAACGTGGAATTGGATGGCCGAAAAGCGATCAGTGTCAGGGCTTATCTCCCAAATAGTCAGCAAGTTTGGCTGCTCGATGAGGCAGCGGGCGTTCAGCGCCCGATGCGTAGGATTCATCCGGCAGGCATTTTTGAAGGCCTGCTACCGGTACAATCAGAGTCCCATAAACTGGAAGGGCCTTTGAACGAGCGTAGTCCAGGAACCCCAGCCTATCGCTTGCGAGTCGCAAACCAAAACGGAAACATCTCAGATATGCACGACCCACATGCCGTCCCCAGTTTTTTAACCGATTTTGACCGCTATTTGTTCGGGGCAGGGAGACATTGGAAAATATACGATAAGCTCGGCGCGCATCTACGCGATGTCGATGGTCAAGGCGGCGTTAATTTTTCTGTTTGGGCCCCCAACGCCCATAGCGTCCAAGTCGTTGGTGACTTCAATCATTGGGACGGTCGTGGGCACACGATGCAAAAGCATATTCCCGCGGGTATTTGGGAATTGTTCGTCCCCAACGTGGAAGCAGGCAGCAAGTACAAGTTTCGTATTCGTACTTTTGATGGCCAGACAATCGACAAGACGGATCCGTTCGGCTTTTTTGCGGAGCTCCCACCGAGGACAGCTTCGATCGTTCAGCCTTTGGATCGGTACACATGGAACGACAACGGTTGGATGCAACGCCGCGCTGAACAGAATCAGCTTGGAAAACCAATCTCGGTATACGAAGTCCACCTTGCTTCCTGGCGAAAGTCGGCGAGCGGCATTCATGGTTGGATGAACTACCGCGAACTGGCTCACCAGTTGGTCACTTACTGCAAAGAAATGGGCTTCACACATGTCGAACTGTTGCCTGTTTCGGAACATCCCTTTACTGGTTCGTGGGGATACCA